>CALKKN010000294.1 GCA_937995275.1 uncultured Lysobacterales bacterium
TTCCTGCTCGAATACCAGACGAACTGCCCGCTCCCGCACTTCCGGGGAATATCTTCCGCTTCTTTTCATTGCTCCATCCTCTCAAGAAATGGAGCCTCCGATAAACCCGGGGCGGTTCAGGCCGCAACTTGGCCGCCGTCACAGTGCCTGTCAAACTAGCCTCTGTTTAACTGGCCGCTCAACTTGCCGAACTTGCCGTCGCAATCACGTCTGGTCGTGGGGCGTCGTTCTATCGCACCTGCGATTGCCGGCTGCTGAAGTTGACGGTCATGGGCGACGCGTTTGGCCGCCGGCATTCGACGATCCGGGGCGCCTTTGAGCCAGGAAAAGTTATCATCGGTACCGGTCGCTGATTAGATCTATCCGCTGGCAATGGAGAATGACGCTGGCAAGACGCATCCGAAAATTGCTGCTGATCCTGCTGCTGGTCGAGTTCATCTACCTGCTGCTCGTCAACACCGCCCTGTACCTGCCCGTCACCCAGGACCTGGTGAACCGCCTGCGCCCTGACAAATTCCAGGTGTCCTGGCAGCGGGCCTGGAGTTGGTATCCCACCCGTGTCCACGTGCGGGGCCTGGCGGTGGACGGCCAGTCCCGCTCGCAACAGTGGCAGGTGCAGGCACCGAACGCGTCGGCGTCCATCGCGCTGTTGCCGCTGGTGATGAAACGGGTGTGGGTCAGCGATGTGCGCGCTACCGACATCGACTACCGCCAACGGCCGCGCCTCAAGCCCGACAAGGACTACAGCCTCCTGCTGCCGCACTTCCCGGCGATCGCTGAACGGGCGGTGGCGCCGGTGGGGCAGGTCAATCCCAAGAAATCCTCACCCTGGCACATCGCCGTCGATGACATTGCAGCCAGCGGCGAGCACGACTTCTGGATCTATCAGCTGCGCGGCGCGGCCCGGGGCGAAGTGTCCGGCAGCCTCACGTTCCAGACCCGCGGGGGGCCTTTTTCCCTGGACCTGGAGCACCTGGACCTGGCGCTGGATCCGATATACGTCAGAACTGACGTCGAAGTGGTCAGCGGCGGCAGCCTGCGCGGGGACCTGGGATTTGCTCCCTTCGTGCCCAGAGAGAACAAGGGGGCCGCCGTATTGAAGTTCCTGCGCACGAATGCGCAGGTAGATCTCGCCATGAACGACCTGTCATTTCTGGATCTGTTCCTGCTCAACCTGCCTGGGGTCACGGTGGATGGTGTTGGCCGGGTGGCCGGCGCCCTGCACGTAGAACAAGGCATGGCGCTGGCGCCGACGGATCTGTCGGTGGACGCCAGCGAACTGGGGGTGACGGCCCTGTCCCATCTGATACGCGGCAGCGGCGCCGTGCGCCTGGCCGTTGACGATGCGGAACTGGGGGACGGGCTGTACGTGGGGTTTCACTACGAGGACCTGCGCGTAAGCCCGCAGGATGCACCCGTCGACGTACTCACCGGCGACGGTCTGGACCTGGTGATTCGCGGCGACGGCCAACTGCTGCGCAGCGCGGCAGACACCGATGTCTCACGTTCCATGGGACTGACTGTCGATGCGCTGACAGTGCCGGATCTGGCCCGGCTGCAGCGCTACCTGCCCGCACATGTGCCGCTGCAGCTACATGGCGGTCTGGGCAGCCTCGACGGCCGGGTGGACCTGCGCCCCACCGCCATGTCGGTGGATCTGTCGTTGAATTCGGACAGTGCCGATCTTTCCCTGCGCGACTACCGTTTCGCCACCGACCTGTCGCTGGCCTTGAAGCTGGACAACCCGGATATCGCCACCGAGCCCACGGCCATTGGCGGCAGTTACCTGCGGCTTTCCGATTCGCGCATCGCCCGCAAGGGTAAAGGAGACAGCACCGCCTGGAATACCGCCTTCAGCGTCGAAGAGGGCATCGTGAGCCTCAGCGGTCCCCCGGGGCAACGCGATGCGGACGAGCCACGGGATCTGCTGCAGCAGCTGGATGGCCGGGATGTCCACGAAAAGCTGGCAAAGCTGTGGGCTCAGTTTCGACTGTCGGCTTCCATGTCCAGCCTGCAGTGGCTGACGGCACTGATCGAACCGGGTCAGCAGGTCGGTATCGACGGATCCGGGGCACTGACAGGCGACATTCATATCGCCGACGGCAAGTTCGAACCGCCGTCGCGTCTGCAGCTCAACGGCGATGACCTGGCCGTGTCGGCACTCGACTATGTCAGCCGGGGACAGGGGGAAGTCGTGCTGGAAGTTCAGCGCGGCGAGCCGGATCCCCTGTGGTCCCTGGGCGTCGATCTGCGCGATGCGGATCTGAAACGCCAGGGCGACGACCTCTCGCACATCGAGGATGTACGGCTGTCACTCTCCGCCCTGGTGGCACGCGCCGAGGAGGAAGACAAGCCATTGCGTGCCGACGAACTGAGCTTTCGAATCGACTCCGCCAGCGTCACCGACATGGCTGCCTTCAACAGCTACCTGCCCCAGGATGGCTCCATCGCTTTCAGCGGTGGCACCGCCGAGTTGACGGCGGACATAAAGCTGAAGCCCGAGGATGCCGGTGGCTGGTTGAAGCTGGATGCCGTCGGTGCCCAGGCGCAAGTGTCGGAGCAGACGATGAGTGGCGATCTGCTACTGGATGTGCAGCTGGCCGCGGGAATCCCGAACAAGATGGCCTTCGATATCAGCGGCAGCCGACTGCTGCTCGACAATGTGCACGTGGCCGGGGAGCGCGCCCGCTTCGACGGTGACCACTGGTCGGCGGAGTTCCGGCTGGAGAAGGGCCAGGCGGTGTGGCGCAAGCCGGTGCGCCTGCGTGCGGAAGGGGTGTTGCAGGTCAGCGATTCGCGCCCCTTCGTTACGATGTTCGAGAACGGTGGCTGGCGCCCGAAGTTCCTGTCGCGGATGCTGACCATCGAGGACATAGAGGGCGAGGCGATCGTGTCGGCCGCCGACGAAGTGCTGTATCTCGAAAATGTCCACGTGCTCAGTGACAAGCTGGAATTCGCCGCCCGGGGTAGCCTGGCGAAGTCCGGGCGGAACGCCATGGTGTACCTCCGCTACAAGCGCCTGGATGCGTTGCTCAAGTACGCGGGCCAGGACCGCAACCTGGACATCATCAATGCCAGAGAGACCTTCGATGCCTTTCAGCCAGCCGCGCCACCCCTGGTAAGCACCCCGCCCTAGCGCCGTTCGCCGCACTCAGGGCACGTACGCCAGACCGAACGGGTTGAGGCCTACGGACACCTGCCCGCTGAGGCTGGGTGGCTGATTCTTGTTCTGGCGTGTGAATATCGACACCGCATTTGCGGTCCCGCCCGAATGGGTGACGTAGATCTTCTTCCCATTGGGTGTCAGGGCGATATTGTGCGGCACGGCCACGGCCGTGTCCCACGCCCCCACGACACTGTTGGACTTTGTGTCGATCTCGACCAGCGCGTCCACTCCGCCGCCGGCAATGTTGGTGGTGTAGAACGTCTTGCCGTTGCGGCTCATCCCCGCGCCGTGGGCGCTGTTCACCGGAATCGACGGCATCGGCGCCAGCGTGTCGCGGTCAAGCACGAACACCGCGTTGCTGTTCTGGCATGGCACATACAGCAGCTTGCTCTGACGCGCGAGGGACAGGTGCGGATCCTTGCCAACGGCCTGACGACCCACCTCCAGGAAGGTGTCGATGCTGTACTTCACCACATAGTCGTTCGGACCGGCGATCCCGAGCATGGTGATATATGCGTAGGGCGCATTCGGATCGACGACCACATCGTGGGGCTTGCCGCCGAGGGCGACGAGATCAGCAGGCGTTGGTACCGTCGTGATGACGCCAAGGTCGACGGTATCGATCACCGTCATGGTGTTGTCGATGTCGTTGTTCACCCAGAGCTGATCGGCTGCGTCCGAGGCCCACATGTGAAACACACCGCGGCCGGTCGGTATCTCCGTTTCCACAGAAAAATCGCCGGCCCTGAAAGCGACTACCCGATCGTTCCCACGATCGCCTACGAACACCAGGGCCCGCCCGGTGCTGTAGACGACGTACATGGGTTGCGGCGTGTTGGTACCCACCGGCATCGCAATGTTCGTAACAACGTCTGTGTCAGTGCTGATCACGCTGAGGTCGGCGCTGCCGCGATTGGCAACGACGATGTCGCCACCGGCCCACGCGGGCAACCCGTGGGTCGCGCTTGCAAGAAAAACGAGGGTCAGGAGTCGTCGCAGAATATTGTGCTTCATCGTAAACCTCCTTGGGGCCGCGACCGAACGTACGGCGGAAAGGTCGGACGTGGCAGGAACGACGTTCTGTCTTTCAGCATAGGACATGGAGGCCCGGCCAGCCTGAATCGAAGCGCCTGATTCGAAGGCATCGCTCTCGCGGAGGCCCCCGATGTCCGCCCCGATCAGTAGCAGCCTCTTCGCAATTTCTTCACGAGTGGACGGCCGAATGGCAACAGCGGATAACCCACCCGGGCACTCGGGTTCGGGCGTCGGATGGGCATTATTGAAATGGTGGCAGTGACTGTCACTCACCCACTCACATTGACGACAACGGGACCTGGAACTGCGCCACCACAACGGATGATCGACGCATACCTGAGACAACGAAAGAAGCCTGCAATGCAGGCTTCTCCCGTTCGTTGCTGTCCGAACCGCATTGGCATCTGCGGATCGGCAATCCGCGCCGACTACGGAACGCGGACCATCGTATAGCCGCCTTTGACGAAGAAGGCCGGCACCAGAAAGCGGCCCGCGCCGATGTTGCGGCCGCTCGAGAACTGACCAGCGAGCTCGACAGGAACGCCTTCCACCACGAGGTTAGCGCTTATCGAACAGTCATTGGCGACGTCGTAGCTGCCCGAGTCAGGCTGCGTCGTGCCTCGGAACGGATCGAAGCAGGTGCTCTCATCGGCGATCACCTCGCCCTGGGAATCAAGGACCAACCGGCATGAGTTCCCATCGGAGAAAGCGACGTCCCAGGTGCCGGCGAATTTTTGATTGTTGCATCCGGCCCAGGCGTTCGAGCCACATGCCAGCACTGCGATCACAGTAATCAGTAGTTTGCTAATTCGGTTGTTCATCTGTGTTTCCCCTTGTTGTTTGCCGTTGCCAGTCGGTGTGGATTCAGCATGGACAATCAAGGCGAACAGAGCTATTCCCGCAGCCTCCTAATTTCTCCTGAAATCCTCCTAATTGCTCCCCCAGTGTGACAATATGAATAGATAGGCCGTTTGCTTTTGACCGGGATATCAGCGCTTGCGAACAGTTGGAGCCTGGCGGCTCAATGAAGATGAGTGCACCCTGACGCGGGGTGAAACCACGAAGCAGCTTTCGCCGCGAAGCATGTGCGTACTCGTCGCGCTGGTAGAGAAATGCGGCCAGGTCATCGCAAGCGAAGAGCTGCAGGAAAAGTTCTGGCCGAATTCCTATTCCGCCGAGCACGGCCTGCACAAAGCCATTTCAGAAATCAGGACGGCCTTCGGCGACGACCCGAAGGCACCGCGTTATGTAAAAACGTTCGCCCGACGTGGTTATAGCTTCATCTATCAGAGCGAAGATCAGGGCGTCCCCGCCAGCTCACAATCGGAGATCCGTGAGCGCCGCAACAAACTGGCGGAGCCACCCCGCGCTTCCGTCGCCGTGTTGCCGTTCATCAACATCAGTGGCGATCCGGAAAACGAGTATTTCTCCGATGGCCTGGCTGAAGAATTGCTCAACGTTCTGACCAACATCAAGGAACTGAAGGTAGCCGCCCGAACGTCGTCCTTTCACTTCAAGGGTCGCACGGGGGACATCTCGAAAATCGCGAGGCAGCTCGGCGTAGCTTCGATCCTCGAGGGCAGCGTGCGTCAATCCAGCACGAGGATCAGAATCACGGCACAGCTCATCAACACCGCGGATGGCTATCACCTGTGGTCGGAAACCTTCGACCGGGTGCTTGATGACATTTTCGCGGTACAGGACGAGATCGCATCAGCGGTGGCCAAGGCGCTCAAGGTGAAACTCCTGGGCGACGAGGTTCATTCCACCCATGACGGTGGAACCAAAAGCAAGGAGGCTTTCAAGGCCTATCTACTGGGCGAGCACCACCGTCACCGGGGGGACATGGAAGATGCGGCGCGTGCCGCGATCTCGGCCTACGAAAAGGCCCTTGCGCTGGATCCGGATTACGCCAAGGCGTATGTGGGCCTGGCCAGATCATGGGGCCAAATGGCTAGCAACAGTTTTTGCACCTATGAAGAGGGAGCCAGCCAGATGGAGAAGGCTGTCGCCCACGCAATCCGGCTGGCACCCGGGCTTGCGAGCGTCTATATGGCCCAGACAATTCTTTTAAATCACTTGAAGCAGGACCAGGTCGCCGCCCAGGCAGCAATAGGTAAAGCGCTTCAACTGAATCCCGGGAATGCGGAGATTTTGATCGAGTACGCTCGCATCCGGTGTTACCAGGGCCATGCCGACGAAGCTGTCACCGCGGCCCGAAGGGCACTGGACCTCGATCCGGTTTCCTTGTTCACCAACCATTTCCTGGGACACATCCTGTATTTCTCCCGGCGCTACGAGGAGGCTATTCCCGCATTGCGCCAAACACTGGAAATGGACCCGCAGTACCCCAAGCCGCATTACTTCATCGCAATGAGCCTGTTCTGGCTGGGAGACGCCGAGGCTGCCTGGCGGGAGATTCAACTGGAACCGCTCGACTGGATGCGGTGGGCGGC
>CALKKN010000295.1 GCA_937995275.1 uncultured Lysobacterales bacterium
GGTCAAGCCGGGCGTTACGGCTCTGCGCCAGCGATTCCTGGACATGAAATACTGTTTCGGCGCCGACGAACTCGAGGATCGCCTGGCCGAACTGCATCGGCTGGTCTGAGCCCCTGTCAACGGCCCGGGCTGGCGGGAGCAGGGAAGCGAGACTCCTTTATTCGAGGGTCTTCTGCACGTCCGAGCGCATGAAGGACCGGAAGCCCTCGGCATCGTCTGCCGCCTCGGCGATGCGCTCGACCGCAGTCGCGAGGTCGGCCGCCCCGGTGGCGATGGACAGGCGCAGGAAGTGCTGGCCCTCGCTGTCCAGCCGGCCGAAGGAGCGGCGGTCCATGGTCGCCACGTGGTAGTGGTACAGCAGGAACAGCTGGAACAGCGTGGCCGGGCTGGAATCCCGGCGCACCACCTCCGGCAAGGCGTCGTAAGCCTCCTCTATACCCAGTCGCTCGACTACACCCGCGATGTTCGGAAATACGTAGAACGCGCCCTTGGGCTTCTGGCAGCGGATACCCTCGAGGCCGTTGAGCCCGGCGACCACCTGGTCGCGGCGGCGCTGGAAGGCCGCGTTCATCATCCCGATGGCGCTCTCGCTGCGCAGCGATTCCAGCGCAACGCGCGCGCCCTCCTGGTTGTAGGGCGGGATGCTGGCGAAGTAGTTGATGTTCAGGTTGCGGTGCACCTTGGCTTCGGCCACGGTCGGATAAACCGCCCAGCCGACCCGGCCGCCGGTCCAGGAGTAGGTCTTGGACACGGCCGAGGCGATGATCGTGCGCTCCGCCATGCCGGGCAGCGAAGCGATCGAGACGTGGTCCTCGCCGTCGAAGACGATGGACTCGTAGGCCTCGTCGGAATAGACGCGCACGTTCGGCGGCGTCTTCTCGAGGATCAGATCGGCGAGCGCCTGGAGCTCGGTCCGGGTGGCCACGCCGCCGGTCGGGTTGGACGGGAAGTTCAGGTAGATCAGCTTGGTCTGGTTGCTGATCAGCGGCTCGAGTTCCTCGGTGGTCAGCGAGAAGCCATGGTCCTCCTGCAGGTGGATCGGCACAGGCTTTGCACCGACGTAAGGAATGTAGGACTCATACAGCGGGTAGCCGGGTGTCGGATAGATGATCTCGTCGCCGCGCTCGCAATAAGCCTGTTGGGCGAAGCCGATCGACGGCCGGGCGCCGGGGAATACGACCACCCGCTCCGGGTCGATCTCGTCAAGCTCGCGATCGGCGGCGATCTTGGCGGCCAGGGCCGCGCGCAACTCGGGCGTGCCCTGCGGGTCGCAATACGTGGTTTTCCCTTCGCGGATTGCGGCGATCACGGCCTCGGCAATGTGGTCGGGCAGCGGGAAGTCGGGCTGACCCAGGTTGCAGCGGATGACCCGTTCGCCGTCGGCCTCCTCCACCGCGATAATCCGCGAGCCGAAGCCGAAGGCGGCTTCCGTCCCCATCAACTCCACTCGCTCGGCGAATACCGTTCCCAACCCGTGCTTTTCGTTGTGCGCATCGTTCATGTTCTGCGTTCCCCGGCTTGCAGCGGCCGCGCGGGCCAACCCGCTTAAAACATAGCAGACACGGACATAACGGCAATGATCCAGAGCAGCTGCCGGACGGTCACGGCGGATTGGTCATTGCCCGGACAAACCTGTAACTTGTGTGCCCGATGCCAGCGACAGGATTGCCGGGAAATGAAAAAATTCGAGCTTCATCTCGATGCATTGATCACGATAGCCGTGGTGCTTGTTCTCGCGGTTGGCTTCATCGTGTATCAGCGGCATCAATACTCAAAGGTTATGCAGGAAAATATCGACCTGACGTGGGAAATTGAGACGTTGAAAGTAGATTTTCAGAGCATTGCCGACCGCCTCGATGCCTGCACAAACGGCAATTAGGCGGTATTTTTGGGGTCAGAGTAAAAACGCTACGTTGTCGGGTTGGGTCGCTTTCGGCTCCGTTGTTCCTGTACTCATTCTCTGGCGTGCTGAAGTTCCGTGATCAGTTCATCCTTGTGTCTCCACAGGTGCCGGACCCAGGCCTCGAGTTCTCCCCGGAATTCCAGGTTACTCGCGAAATTTCTGCCAAGCAAATGGCCGGGTATCGGCAGTTGTCGTGTGTGCACGACGACCCGGGGAATCTGGCCAGAGACCAGCCGCCACAGGTTCGGGGGCGCCGCTCGGTCCCCGCCGGTGTACAGGATGGTGACGTCAACCAGGGCATCCAGTTCCTCGCCCAGGGCAAAGAACACCTGCCCGATGCCGCCGATGCGCGGTTCCAGGAGGTTTCGGTAGGAACTTTCCCGCCCCATTCGCTTGCCCTCTGAAAACCGCGTCCCTTCCGGAAAGTTCATTATGGCCACCGGCATGCCCCTGAATTTCTCGCAAGCCGTGCGGGCATTTTCCAGGTCTTTGCCTTTGAGCTCCGGTCGGCGCGCCATCAGTTCCTTCGAGTATCGCTTCATGAAGGGCATGTCCAGGGCCCACCATGCCTGGCCCAGGACCGGCAGCCAGAACAGGGATTCTTTGACGAAAAATCGGAAAAACGGCAGGCGACGATTGAAACTGCGTTGGAGCACGAGGACGTCCGCCCACGTTTGGTGGTTACTGATCACGGCGTAACAGCCCTTGCTGCTTAGCCCCCGGGGCACTTCGACATCCCAGCGGGTTATGCGCATGAGGGCAAACAGGGCGTTATTCACCGAGATCCAGAGAACGGGAAGTTTCGCCAGGAACCGACGCACGCGACCCAGGGTTGCGGCGTTCGGCGACAGTAGTTTGGCGAGAGCGCACACAAACAGCACCAGGCTCAGCAGGATCGTGTTGACGCTGAGCACCACCAGCACCACCACGCCCCGGGCGATCTGCATGACTTTGGCAAGAGTACGCAATGCGGCAGTCCCGGAGGCGTCAGAAGAAGCGCTCAACCAGCTTCTTCGAATAGGCGACAACATCCTCGACGGTCTCGAACGACAACAGGCTGCCCGCGTAATAGGTGTTCTGTTTCCCCTGCAGCGCCTCGATGCGGTCAAAGTAACCGGCGGCCATATCCTCCGGCCCGACATGCGGAAAATAGCGCCAGGCAAACTGGTTGTCGATGCTCACCAGGCGGCCTCCCAGATTGTGGATATCCCGCTCGAGACGGCCGGCGACGTCTTCCAGGGAAAACTCTTCCGCCGCGCCGTAGGCATAGGCGACAGTGGTTTCCGGTCGCGCCCAACCTCGCGCCAGCAGACAGGTCACGCCGGGCCCCGGCAACGGATGTATCGATATCGATGCGTTGGGGAGGCCTTGCGTGCTGCACACCGTTGCGTAATAGCTGTTGTAGCGAATGCGTGAGAATAACTGCTCCTCAGCCGGTGAAGCGTCGAGGAACGTGAGGGCCTGATCAAGCGGCGACGCGATCAGCAGAACATCGCATTCCAGCCGCTCAAGGCGAGTGCGGAGCCGGGTCATGGAACCTCGCTCCACCCGCACAACCTCGTTGCCGAGGCGCACGTCCAGGCTCGCTGCGACTGAGCGCCACAGGCCCTCGTAGCCGCCTGCGATCCGGTAACTCCCCGTGGCCCCGAGTGCCCCGGCTTCGACCACGACATCACCGACCGTGGGGCTGCAGCACTTGCCACCCACGCGCTGATTCGCCTCCAGAACAACCACCCTGGAGTAACCTCTTTGTTTGAGGAAATACGCTGCCGAGAGCTCCGCCGGGCCGGCGCCAACGATGCAGATCCGGCGATTCGGGTCGTGGCCGCGCTGCAGCCACGTTACGAGGACCTGGGCGAACGTCTTGTAAACGATCGGATGCAACTCGGCGATCGCGTCGAAGTCGGAGCGCGCCAGGCGGACCAGCAAAGAACGCTTTGTCGCCTTGACGGTCGCGGACCGATCGGCGCCGGTCACGATGGCGATCTCGCCGATCGTTTCTCCGGGCAGGATCTCGTTCAGGAACACCGGGCCTGCGTCGCCATCTGAAAATGCCGCCATTCGGCCGTCGATCAATGCATAAAGGGCATCGCCGGGATCGGCCTGGCGGAACAGGATTTCGCCGGGCTCGAGTTCCAGCCAGTCGACCTGCTGGCGGATTTGGCGCTGCACGGCGTCGTCCAGCGGCCCGAACAGGCGCTGCAGAACCCGGGACAATTGCTGTTTACGAAGACGCTCGCTGAACAGCGACGAGAGCGTTTCCAGCAGCGATTCATCAGCGGCCACAAGTGATCGAAAGCGGTCCGGCTCGAATCGCAAAAGGCGGGTTGGCTCCAGTGCCCGCAAGGTCTGTGCGCGTGTCCCGCCGGTGAGCAACTGGAGTTCGTCGACTATGTCACCGGGATTGAGTTCCTGGGCCCTGCCGGACGGCGTGAGTTCCTGCAACCGGCCGGTGACGATCAGATAGGCGCTGTCAAAAGCTTCGCCGGCTTCGCACAGTATGTCGCCGGCCGCAAGCCTCGTTTCCTGCGCGCTTTCAAGCAGGCGATTGCGAAACGCCGGGTCGAGCCGGCCGAGGACAGTCCGGGCGGAAAAATTCAAAAACGATGATTCCTTAGCGTGGGCGAACGCAAGGACCACATTTTACAACAGGAGGTGGGGTTACAACAGGATGTCGGGTGGCTCCATAATTCTTCCGCACCGTACGGCCGGCGGCGAAAATCAAGACGCCCGGGACAGCGACGTTCCATTCTTGGGGTCAGAGTATAAACTCCTCGTTGTAGGGTTTCGTAGGCTCCCCCTATAAGTGGACAGGTAAAAGCTGGAGCTGCTGTGCCGCCGGCACCACCGACTGGTGCACGAGGGTGGTCTCGTCCGACGGCCCCGGTCTTCTGCAGGTGTACTCCATCGCGCGAAAGCTGCTATAAATAGACCGACGTCCCCAATTCCGAGCGAGAAGAACAATGCCAAGTCCCGGATGGTTTCTGTCCTCCAGTTCCCGCACCCGTTACGCCACCGGCGCGTTGGCCTACTTCGCGCAGGGCATCCCCAAGGGCCTGCTGCACATCGCGCTGCCGGCCTGGCTGGCGTTCGAGGGTGTCGCGCCGGCCGAAATCGCCGCTTTCCTGGGCGTGATCATGCTGCCCTGGGCTTTCAAGCTGTTGATCGGGCCGGTGATGGACCACTACGAGTTCCTGCCGATGGGCAAGCGGCGGCCGTGGGTGCTGGCCATGCAGTTGGGCATGGTGGTCAGCCTGTTCGGCCTGGGGCTGGTCGACGATCCCGCCAGCCAGGTCGGGTTGCTGATGGCGGTCGGTTTCGTCATCAATGCCTTCACGGCCGCGCAGGACGTGGCCGTTGACGGCATGTCCATCGACCTGGTGCCGATCGAGGAGGAAGGTCGGCTTAACGCCTATATGAGTTTCGGCAAGGCGATCGGCTGGGCCGCGACTTCGGCCGCGACCGGCAGCCTGCTGGTGCTGGCCGGTACGAAGGTTACCGGAGTGGTCTGCGGCCTGGGCGCGGCCGTCATTTTCGTTTACCTGCTGCTCGTGCGCGAGCGGCACGCGGAGCGCCTGCTGCCCTGGACAAAGGGCGAAGCCTCGCCCAAGAACGAAGCGCCGCCTTCGTTCAGGCAGGTGTTTTCCGATCTGAACCGGGTGCTGTGGAGCCGGGCCAGCCTGGTGATCATGCTGATCATGTTCATGGCCGGCATGTTCAGCGGCTACGGGCGTGCCCTGATGCCGATCGCCGCAGTGAAGGTCTTCGAGTTCTCCACGCCGCAGTGGTCCGATCTCAACGCGGTGATGGGCTTCGCCGGCGCGGTGGTCGCCCTGTTCCTGGGGCCGATTATCGACCGCCGCGGCGCCAAGTCCGTAATGGGCATCACCATATTGCTGACGGGCGTGCACGCCTTCACCCTGGCCAGTACCCAAGAGCTGTGGACCAACAGCACCTACGTGATGGTCATGATGTCGTTGTGGATCCTGCTGCTGCCCATCATCATGGTCTGCGTGCTGGCCCTGGCGATGAGCATCTGCACCAGCGGGGAATCGGCCACGCAGTTCGCCATCTACATGTCGGTCTGTAACATCGGCGCCACAGTCGGCTCGCTGTTCTACGGTGCCGTCGCCGAAATAACCAGCTGGAGCCAGAACTACGCCCTGATGGGCCTGATCGTCTTCCTGCTGTTGCTGTCCATCCTGCTGGTGCGCACCCACGGGCACCCCGAGGAGCTGCTCGAGACCGAAGGCGCAGGCGGCCGCCACATGCGGGAGATCCACCGCACCTGAAGGCTGCAGCGTGGCGCAGCCGCCCTATGTGGTCTGCGCTGAATTCATGGAGTTCACTGCGAGGCGAGACCTGGACGGCGATGAACCCGTTGGTCGGGACTAAATCACCGGCAACTTCTTGAGCAGCGCCGCCAGGTCGCCCCTCATGAAATTCTTCGGCTGGTACGTGGGATCGCCGCAGATCCGCTCCTTGATGCTGCTGTCGAACAGGAGTCCCTTCGTACCCACCTCCACAAGCCTCAGGTCGGTCGGCAGCGGCCAGTCCCGGCTGGAATCATGCAGTTTGCCCAACGGATTGCCGTTGGGCGTGTAGGTGGGCTGTTGCTTGAAATGGAGGCCGGCCGATTCCGCGCGTGTCTGCATCCAGTCCAGCGCCAGATCGGACAGGGCGGAGTCCGCGTAGCCGCCGCCGACATCCGAATGCACGCCCGGGAACCAAACCTGCTCGAGTGTCTGCACTTGCGTCGCCGAGCTGGATTGAGTCCACAGCGTGGGCTCGAAGGCTTCGCGCTGTTCGTCCAGCGCCACGGCGTGGTACGCGTACTTGACGAGCGGATTGATCTTGGTGTCGTGGAATTCGTTGCGCCATTGGCTGATCTTCTTCCCGACAAAGCCCGCCGGAATCCCCAGCGCACCGACTGTGTCCCAGACGCCAATGAAATGAACTTCCTGGGTGGCCGAGTACTTCTGCCGGAAATTCTTCATTTGGTTTGTATCCGGGTGGCGGTTGTCGACGTAGTACTTCATCGCCCGTTCGATCTCGCCGGAGTGCTGAGGCCGCAGGAGCCCGCACTTGTAGATCATGCCGCCCAAGCTGCGGGCCGTATAAGCCCCGCGGCTGAAGCCGAACAGGAATACCCGGGAATTCGGCTGGTAGTTCTCCACCAGGAACCGGTAGGCCTGCTTGATGTTCTCCTTGACGCCCAAACCGGTCGAACCACCGATGATCTGGTCAACCTTGCCGCCGGTGCCCACCCCCTGATCGTAGTAAACGATCTGGGACTTGAAATCGTTGACGAGGTTTCTCGCCAGCTTGACGACGTTGGTCGGGTACTCGGCATCCGGCCGATTCCAGGTTCCATCCAGGCACACTACCAGGTTCATGTGTTCACACCTCTATTCTGCCGTATGAGTTGGGAGAATTGCATATCAAGTCAAGGCTCCCCGGGTCGATCTCTTTGCACAGCCTGACCAGCGCATTGAACTGGTGACCGGTAAAGCGGTTCGCTGTGGCTTGGTAAATGGCATGGTTGATCTGGCTGGCGTGGTCAGAGTCATCTCTATGGTCGGGGAAGCCCGGGGCAAACCGCATCCTGTTCGGCCGCCGTCAGCGTCATTTGCCTGATCAACTTCAGAACCGTTTCGGACCCGGCACCCGGGCAAAGGTCGGTCAGAAGCGATTGTTGCAACACTTTGTCGCTGTGTAGATTGCTGTAGGTCTGGCGACAGGATGCTGCCTGGGTATTTGTCAGGAATACGTCATTCACCTCGACCCGCCCGCAGGCGTTGGCGAGGTTCTCCCAGGTGGCGAGGGCGCTGAAAGCGAGGTAGCCCCGCACCGGGTGGTTCGCCGGTGCTGACTCACGCGCCTGGTTCAGGTCGGTGAACGCCCCGGTGAGCTGTTCGATCACACCGTCGAAGTTTGCATCCGAGCACTCCAGCTTCGCCGGCATGGAATTATCGAAGCCATCACAGGAAAAAGTCCGTGTGCTCAGTTGTGCGTAAGCCTGGTCGTTCTTGATCAAACCGGGCATGGCCTTCATGAGCGCCTGGTCGCGGCTGCCCAGCGGCTCCTCGAGCGCTTGTGTCGAGGCATCCATGGCCTGCTGCCAGTTGTCCAGCCGCCAGTGCGACATGGATTTGATGGCGAGCGCGACGCCGTAAAGCTGGTCATCCCGTGCCTGCTGCAAAGCTTTGCTGTCGCCTTCCAGATTCTCGACGGAAACGATGGCGGCCGCATAGCCCGCCGAAGCGGCCAGGCTCTGCTCCGCGAAGCCCGGCTCGAAGCGGGCGCTGTTGTCGACCGAGGCCGCGTCACTGAAGGCGGACTGCGCCTCGCGCACGTGGTTGATGCTGGCACAGGACGACAACGTCAGTGCGATGATGAATGGAATCAGGAATTTCATGGCTGACCACCTTCCAGGCTCATAATGACGTCGTTAATAAACGCTTCCAGGGATACACCTTCATTGTTGTTGATCTTCTGAACGAGCCTGTCCAGCTCGGTCCTGATCCCGGTGAGGGCGGCGTCATCGACCGTGCGGGATGCGAGCAGCTCGACCAGGGCCTCGCTCGCATCAACCAGGAATTCCTCCTTGGCGAGCCGCCAGGCGACCTCGTCCCCATTGCCGAAGGCGGTCGAGAGCATGGCGTCGATAAGGGCCGCGATGAATGGATCTCCAGTGGGAAGATCCTTGACGAAACCGCTTTGTGTTGCCGCGGCCGTCATGGCCACGGAGACGAGTTGGACGGCCGTGCTGCGCGTGAGAAGCTGCTGGTCTCCCTTCTCCCTCAGCACGTTCACCACCGCTTCCACGATGCCTTTCAGTGGTGAACCGGAATCCGCCAGCGCCTGTTTCAACCAACCCGGATTGGATACGAGGTCATACACGATGGAGGACGTGATGACTTCCAGGTCGTCCTCGGTAAACTTCGGCGACCAGTTGGAGCCCGCCGGCGGCGACTGGGTCAGCGTTTCCAGGGTGGATTTGACCGCGATCAGGGCCAGGTTGCGGTCCGGTGCCTGTCCCGGCGGCCAGAGCAACTCCAGGTGATCACCCGTGGCCCTGAGGATCAATCGGGTGGCTTCCGGAAGCGCGTTCCTGGCAAACAGCGCCTGCATGCCGGCCAGGTCGGTGGCGATCTGCGTGATCAGGGGTCCGAGCCTGGGGTTGTTGACGTCGACCAGCTCTGGATGCTGGGCCACGGCCAACAGTGCGGCATCGGTCACCGACTCGAGGGTTGAGACTGAGAACACCCGTCTGAGCTCCCCTCGGTTGGTGTCTGCGATCGCGTTGATCAGGGCAGTGCCGACACCGGTGATGAGCGTGCTTTCACCCGGGTCATCGACGTCCAGGTAGCGGGCCGGGTCTGCAATCACCAGCTGGCCGGTGCTGGACAGCAGGCTCCGAAATACGACCTCACCCCAGGAGACGATCTGCTCCTCCCTGGTCAGGCTGGGTCCCCCGCCCGCGGTTCGCAACTCGCTGATTTTCGCAGCCACATCCTCGATCAGGCCCTTGGTTGCCGCCCTGATCAGCGTCTGCGACTTCTCGCTGTCCGTGAACAGATCCGGATTTTCGGCAATCGATTCGATGGCCGCCACGAACAGCTTGCGGGGCAACTCCCCGACGTCCGCCTCCGTGAAGTCAACCGTGTCCAATCCCTCCAGGAAGCCCTTGATGGCGCGGCCCTGGGCCGAGTCGGTATCGAGCGCGCCCGGGATTTCCAGGAAGTAATCCACCCCGATCTCGACCAGGGTTCCCGCCATGCGCTTCAGCGTGGATGGATTGGGATCACCACCCCGCTCCCATTGACGGATTGCGACCAGTGCGTTCAGTGAGCCCGCCTCGAAGACCGAGCCGTCAGCGGCAATCGCATGGCCTTTGTCGGTATCCCTGGGCGTGAACTTGTGCAGGCTATGGTACTCGAGGAGTTGAACCTCTTCTTCCGGTGTAAAGGGCTGGGCGCGTTGCGCCTTGTGCACGAGTGCCACCAGTTGTTCCGGCTCCTCGGGTAAGTTGGCCAGGAAGAAAGACGTCGCCGCCGTGACATCGCTGGTGAACTGGAAGTCGAGGATAGGGAGCACCAGCGCGCGCCTGCGCGTCGCGTCGACATACGCCGCCCTGGCCTGCATGCCGAGTTTCAATGCGCCACGGATGGCGAAGAGGACAGTTTCCGAAGCTATCATCGTGTTCCCCCGATCAGATTTTCGCTCTTTAATAGAAGTATAGACGGTACCGACAATTTCTCCCTTATCGAGCCAGAATGCCGAATGAAAATTCCGAAAACGCAGCGCGGGCCCTGAAGCCGGCAACAAGGGGTCGGATCCGATATCCGGAGTCCTCTCGGTAGTGACGCATACTTGCCTGATATCCCGGAAGCGTGGTTTATACTTCGCATCCCCTTCAGGAGCAAACCCATGTTCGCCGTCATTGCATCACGTATTCGTCGTGTCCGCCCCTTCACCTGTGCAGTGCTTTTTGTGTTCCAGGTTTCAGCGGCATTCGCCGATGTGCCCATACTCCAGCCGGGCGCGCCCGGCGATACGCCGCGCCAAATCAGCCCCGCAGAGGCGAT
>CALKKN010000296.1 GCA_937995275.1 uncultured Lysobacterales bacterium
CTCCATCCTGATCAGCGAGGACATGGCGCCATGATAAAGCTTTGCCGGCGCGGACTCACCCCCTGTCTGCCGGCCATTCAGGGTGCCGCATGGCACGTCATTTCTGTACTATTTGCAAATCGCCTGCAGACTGCAGTCTGCATCGGTTTGGATAGCGGCTATACTTCCGCCACGGCACTAACCAAGGAGAACGACAATGTACCGGCGAATTCTTGCATTGATTCTGCTCATGCCACTGACTGCCGCCGCGCAGGAGAGCAGCGGCGGTCCCCTGTTCATGAAAGATTTGCTGGGCGGGCGCGAGTTCTTCGAACCCTGGGGCGTCGGCGTCGACTTTTACACCATGGACCAGGATTACAAGATCGAGCAGCTGGATTTCGTCCTGCCCGGCGTGGAAATTGGCGACACGTCGTTGATCGACGTGACCAACGAACTCCAGCATTTCGACCTCAAGTTCGACGTCTGGCTGACCCCGTTCCTGAACGTGTTTGCGCTGGTGGGCCGGGTCGATGCCGATACCTACGTCGACCTGAGCAGGGTGCCGGTCACCGGCCTGCCCGTCAGCCTGGGCGTCCTGCAAGTCGCCTACGACGGCACCGTCTACGGCGGCGGCGTGAATCTGGCCTGGGGCACGGACCGCTGGTTCGTCGCCCTCAACAACACCTGGACAGACTCGAGCCTGGACGGCGACTTCGACTCGAATGTCTCTGCCTTCACCTCGCAGCCCCGCGTTGGCCTGATCAGGGACAAGTGGACTTTCTGGGTGGGCGGCATGTACCTCGACACCGACGAGAAGCACAGCGGCACGATCCAGTTGCCGATACCGGATCTGCCGCCGGTGCCGTTCAACGTCGAACTGGCCAGCATGGAATCCTGGAACTATGCCGTCGGCGTGGGCCACGTCTTCAGCCCACAGGCGACGCTGTACCTCGAAGTCGGATTCGGCGACCGCGACCACACACTGTTCAATTTCACCTACCGGTTCTGACGGGCCGGTGAACGCGCGGCCGGCATCCATCTGCCTGCTCGCCGCGTACCTGTGCCTGGCGCCGGGGCATTCCGGCGCCTACGAAAGCGACCAGTTTACGGACCGACTGGAGCCACTCGAAGACTCCACGGCGGTGCTCGATGCGCGCGTCAACGAATCGATCGCCGGCGTCGTCGAAAACTGGTGGGGCACGCGCAATGAGCGCCGCGTGGTGGAGGCCATCTATCACGATCTCGGCGGCCATCACTGGGTGGACCGGATCGAGCGGTGGGCGATGGAGTCCGACGCGGTCGACCGCACCGTGCCGGACCGCAAAGACACGATATACCAGGGCCACCCGATCTGGGCCACTCGTGTGGCCGGGCTGTTCGGCGTTTCGCCGACCATCAAGGTCAACGGGGTTCGCATCGGCTCGGACAAGCTCGGGCACTTCTTCTCGCAGGGGCGCAAGTTCTGGCGCCGCTACCAGAAGTCCGGTGACGAGATGAAGGCGGCTGAACGATCCGCCTACACCGAGCGCGCCCTGTTCGGGCAAATGACCACGGGCTCCTATTCGAACGCCGACCTGGTCGCCAATTTCGAGGGTTACCGTTTTTACCGCAGCCTGTTCGACGATGACATCGTACCCGGCAAACCCGCCGTCCTGGCGTGGGTCGGCGACCACTGGGAAATCCAGCGTGTATTCACGTTCGCCGACCATGTCAACGACTACTGGGACGAAGCGTTGAACGTCAACCACTTCGATTCCCTGCTCTACCCCTACATGAGACAGCGGTTGCTGGGTTACTGCGATGATTACGGCGAATCGCCGACCGACTACAGCATCGCCGGGGAAACGTCACTGGCGGACCGTTACGGTCACCTGCAACTGCGCGATACCACGGAATTGCAGCTCGGCAACCTGTGCTCCGCCGAGGGCCCGGGCGTCGTGGCTACGGAGGTGGCGGCGGAGCCGCGCTGAAGCGCATCTTTTCCATCGGCTGCTCGAGTATCACGACCCCGGGATAGGCCTCCGCCATGTATGCCCTGACTTCTTCCATCTCGCCGGGCGGTATGTGCACGGCAATTTTCACGGGTGCGTCGAGGTAGCCCTCGATGACACCGGCGCCCGGCCCCGGCTGGAAAAACCAGAACGGGATCAGCGCCACGTCCAGCCGCTGTTCAGCCAGCCCCGCGCGCTCGAAGTCCGCCGGGTCCATGGCCGCGTCGCCGATATGCAGGACGTTCATGCCGCCGATCTCGACCAGGTGGCCGTAATTCTGAATGCGGGCGTACTTGCGCGTGCCGTGGCTCAGCGGGAAAACGGTCACGCGGACCTCGGACTCCTCGATGACATGGGGTGCGCCGTACCGGGGATCGATCTCGCTGATACGGGGACTGGTCGTGACGAAATCCCGGCACTTCTCGCGCATCAGGCCCAGCACCTGGGCCGATGATTCCAGCCGGGTCCGATCACTGGCCTGCATGAATGCACACGCGAAGCGCGGCTGGTTGTGGTCGTGATGGCGGTGACTGACCAGGGCCAGGTCAATTTCCGCGAAGTCCCCGCCGGCCGCCTCGAACCGGGGAATGGCCGTCGCGGGCAGCCCCCCGTAGACGGAATAGGGCTCCACCACCATGCCGTCGATCATGATGCGCGTCTGTCCGCCCTCGATGATGACCCCCTCGTTGGCCAGTTGCGTGATGGTGATGTCCGCCAGCAGCGGCCCGCACAGCAGACACCCCAACACCGCTTCAGCGAGTGCGCGACTTTTCCACCACATACCGAATGACTCCATGCTCGGAACCGGGGCCGCGGAACACAAACCCGTTTTTTTCCATGACGCGGATCGATTGCCGCAGGTGAGGCAGGGTTTCCGCAACGACTTCGGCCACGTTCTGATGGCTGAACGCCCAGGCGACCAGCCGTTCCACCGCCTCGGTCGCATAACCCTGGACGCGGTACGGGGGCAGGACAGAATAGCCGATTTCGACCGAACCGGCCGGGTCGGGCTTGCCCTTGAATCCGCAGATTCCGATCACCCGGGGCGGGTCATGTTTTTTCGTCAGCAGGTACCACACCGACCAGCCATGCTCCGACGGGTCCTGCAACAGGTCGAGCGCCAGCCGCATGGAGGTGCTCTCGTAAAGCTCGGGCGGCCACTCCTCGGGAACGTTCGCGCCGAGGGCCGCGGCCAGGTGCCTGCGGCCGGTAAGGTCCGCGCGCACGAGATCCGCCGTCCCCGCCACCAGGGTCAGCCGGCGCGACTCGAGGAACCGCAGGGGGTGGCGCGGCCGCCGCTTCATCCAAGTTCCGCGCTGGTGCCGTAACCCGCCAGCAGATCGCTCCAACAGCGTTCGAGCCGTTGGTCCGCCGCCGGCCAGAACTTCACCAGTGAGCGTTTCAGGCGCATCAGGTTGCCCGCGAAGGCCCTGGCGTTCCCGGCGGCGAGGCGGGCCCGGTCGAAGTCGACCAGGTAAACGGAATCTCCCGGCCCCAGCAGAATATTGCGTGCGTTCAGATCAGCATGCACCACCCCCGCGTCGTGAAACCGGCGAATCACCCGCCCGGTGCGGCGCCAGAGGGCCGCATCACCGGCGCATTCGGGGAGTTCGTCGGCCAGCGGAGCGACCTCCGGAATGCGGCGTGTCATCAGCCAGCCCCCGTAGAACAGGCCAGTGCGTTCGCACAGAGCGGCCAATGGCTCAGGGACCGGCAGACCGCGGTCTGTCAGGGCCGCGAGCATACGAAACTCCGCCACCGGGCGGGAACGTTCATAGCCGGTGAACACATAGCGGTCACGGCTGATGCGCGCCGGCCACCCACCACGCAGATACTGCCGCAATACAGCCGCGCCGAACGGCGTATCCAGCAGCAGCGCGCTGCCGCGCCCCGGGGCCTGCCCGGCGACCGCGCCAACCCGCTGCCAATATCCGGGGTCGAACAGTTCGGGGCCTGGCTGCTGAACGCGATCGGCATCATATACAATGACCAGGGATCCTTGCTTGTGGCTGCGGGCTTTCACTCGCGGCTATTGTGCTTTTGCCCTTTATGGACGTCAATGCGACGCTGGCCCGGCAGGTATGAGTGCACTGCCCCTCGAACACCAACCCGAGTCCATCTGCATCCTCAGGCTGTCGGCCCTGGGCGATGCCACGCACACGCTGCCGGTCGTGCGCGCCATCCAGCAACACTGGCCCGATACGGCGCTGACCTGGATTATCGGCAAGCTGGAGCGGCGCCTGGTCGACGGGTTGCAGAACGTCGAGTTCATCGTCTTCGACAAGCGCGGCGGCTGGCGGGAGGTCGCCCGGCTGCGCGAGGCGCTCCGCGGGCGACACTTCGACGTTCTGCTGCACATGCAGGTCGCCGCTCGCGCCAATCTGCTCAGCCGCCTGGTGCGGGCGCCGGTCCGGCTCGGCTGGGACCAGGGGCGATCGCGGGATTTCCATACCTGGTTCACAACCGACCAGGTGGCGGCGGTGCCGTTCCAGCACCAGGTGCAGGGTTTTCTCGAGTTCCCCCGGACCCTGGGCATCGCCGTCGACAGCCCGCGCTGGGACCTGCCCGTCTCCGGGGAGGCGGAGGCCTGGGCCCTCGAACAGTTGCCGGCGGACGGGCCCGTGCTGTTGATCAGCCCCTGTTCCAGCCACGCGCTGCGCAATTGGCGGGCGGAACATTACGCCGCCGTCGCCGATCATGCCGGCCGTACCCTTGGCATGACCGTGGTGCTGTCCGGCGGGCCCAGCCAACTGGAACGGGATACGGGTCAGGAAATCGGGTCCCAAATGTCGGCGCCCTGCCTGAACCTGATCGGCAAGGACACGCTGGAACAATCGAAGGCCCTGCTGCAGCGGGCCAGCGTGGTGCTGACGCCCGATTCGGGCCCGGCCCACATCGCTTCGGCCCTGGGCACGCCGGTTATCGGCCTCTATGCGGCGACCTGGTCACGACGTTCGGGGCCCTACAACAGCCTCGACCTCTGCGTGGACCGCTACGAGGAAGCGGCGCGCAAGTACCGGGGCAAGGAAGCGACCGAGCTGCGTTGGGGGCACCGGATCGAAGAGTCCGGGGTCATGGACCTGATCCCTTTGCAGGACGTCACAGGGCGACTGGACGCCTTGGCGGAAACCCTGGCCTGATGCTCCTCTAAACCCCTCCTCAATCGCGCCTTCAGCCCAGGGCCGGAGTCCGTTACACGACGTTCAATCGGAATCCGCCAGGCTGTGCGACCTGGCCCAGTGTTCGATCTGTTCCTTGAGGACCGCCCATTCGAAGTGCAGCGGACAGGGGTTCTGGGCATTGCAGTTTCCCAGGCCAAACAGGCAGTGATCCGTCTCCGGTTGGAAGTCGACCGCCCTGAGGACATCGATAAACCGGATTTCGGATGCCGGCCGCGAGAGCATGAAACCGCCATTATGGCCCTTTTGTGCATCGAGAAGTCCGCTGGTGCTCAAGGCACGCATGATCTTCGAGAGAAACGCAGGGGGAACATCGGTCGCCTTTGCGAGATCCCGTGCACGCACCCGTTCGTCGGGCTTGGTGCGGGCGAGGTAAGTCATCGCGCGAAGGGCGTATTCGGCGGGTCGGCTGAGGTACATCCGGTCATTTTACAGCCCCCGACGGGCGCGTCCAGCCGCTGGCATTTCAATGGATTTGCAAATCCATTGACATAGTTCTAACGTGTTCTTGTTAACCTGGCTGGTCCCGGATACTTGCGGCCTTACAGGCGACGCTGGGCGGCGGGCCGGCTCACCGATCGCAATCCCTGCCATGGGTGGGCAAACGAAGACAAGCGGTAACAGAGATGACTACCTCCTCGCCTGATTATAAATACGACAAGAAGAAGCAAGTTTCCGTCCTCGGCATGAACACGCTGGCGTTCACGATCAATTTCGCCGTGTGGACGATGTTTTCCGTGATTGGCATCAAGATCAAGGGCGAACTCGGCCTGAGCGAGACCGAGTTCGGGTTGCTCATCGCGACCCCCATCCTGACGGGCTCCCTGGTGCGCCTGCCGCTCGGCTTCCTGACCGACCGGTATGGCGGACGGGTCGTCTATTTCGTGCAGATGGTGCTGGTGGCCATCGCCACTTACGGACTGCACTTCGCGAACCAGTTCTGGCAGTACCTGCTTATCGGGCTGTGCATCGGCCTGGCTGGAGGCTCGTTCGCCATCGGCATTGCCTATACCTCGGCCTGGTTCGGCAAGAAACAGCAAGGGTTCGCGATGGGCATCTTCGGTGCCGGCAACGCGGGCGCCGCGTTGAATATCTTCGTCGCGCCCCTGATCATCGTCGCCATGGGCTGGCGCGCGGTGCCGGTCGTCTACTCCGTCGCCATGCTCGCGATGGCCTTCATCTTTCTGTTCTTCACCTATCCCGATCCGCAACTGGAAGAACGGCGGCGAAACCACAGTTTCCCTTCGGTCGGCGAGCAGTTCAAGGCGCTGACCGAAACCCGTGTATGGCGGTACGGGCTGGCCTACTACTTCGTATTCGGCGGGTTCGTCGCCCTGTCGCTGTGGCTGCCCAAATACTACATGGCGGAATACGGCCTGGACCTGAAACAGGCCGCGCTGATATCGCTGGTTTTTGTACTGCCATCCGGCGTGATTCGCGCGCTGGGCGGCTGGTTTTCGGACAGGTGGGGCGGCGAGACGGTGACCTGGTGGGTCTTCTGGGTGTGCCTCATCTGCCTGTTCTTCCTCTCTTACCCGCAGACCACGGTCACCATTCATCGCATCAGTGAAGACCTCACGTTCGACATCGTGACCGGTGTCGCGGTTTTCACCGTGCTCGCGTTCATCGTCGGCATCGCCCAGGGTATCGGCAAGGCCAGCGTCTACCGCAGCCTGGCCGATCATTACAGCGGGAACATGGGCACCGTGGGCGGCCTGGTAGGTGTGATCGGCGGTTTGGGCGGCTTCACGCTGCCCATACTGTTCGGCGTGGCCGTCGATGCCACGGGTGTCCGCAGCACCACCTTCATGCTGATGTTCGGCGTGCTGGCCGGCGTCATGATCTGGACATGGATGGCCGCGCGCGGCGAACGGGAGGCCGTCCTCGCGCGCCGGCCCGGCCTGCGCGAGGAGATGGTTAAGGAAGAGCTGGTCCGGCCGATCGCGACAGCCGGCCGCTGGATAGCCCACTGGAATCCCGACGACCCGGAATTCTGGGCCAGGGGCGGTCGCGTGGTCGCACTGCGCAACCTGATCTTCTCGATGCCGCCGCTGCTGCTCTCGTTCGCGGTGTGGCTGTTGTGGAGCGTGGTCGTCATCGAACTGCCCCGCGTCGGCTTCCAGTTCTCCACCGGGGAACTGTTCTGGCTGGCCGCGGCCCCGGGTCTGTCCGGCGCCGCGTTTCGCCTGTTGTACTCCTTCGTGGTGCCCATTTTCGGAGGCCGCAATTTCACCATCTTCAGCACACTGACCCTGCTCATTCCTACGTTGTGGATGGCCGTGGCGGTGCAGAATCCGGAGACCAGCTACGTGGTCTTCATGTTCATCGCACTTTTGTGCGGTCTGGGCGGCGGCAATTTCTCCGCCAGCATGGCCCACATCAGCTTCTTCTTCCCGAAGAAGATGCAGGGCACCGCTCTGGGCTGGAATGCCGGCGTCGGCAACCTCGGTGTCGGCATCATGCAAGCCGTGGTGCCACTGGTGATTTTCGGCGGAGCGCTGGCCCTCAAGGGCGGCTTTCCGCAGAGCTACGAACACGGCGGAGTCGTCAGCCAGGTTTGGCTGCAGAACGCCGGCCTGATCTGGATTCCGTTCATTCTGCTCGCGACGCTGGCCGCCGCGTTCGGCCAGAACAACCTGCGCGGTGTGCAGGAAACCTACAGCCAGAAAACCGCCATTTTCGGGCGTAAGCACGCCTGGGTTCTGAGCTGGCTCTACACTGGCACGTTCGGCTCGTTCATCGGGTTTTCCGCGGCTTTCCCGATTCTCCTGTCGGTGCTTTTCCCTGAATCGGGCGCACTCAAGTGGGCATTTGTCGGGCCCCTGGCCGGCGCGCTGATTCGGCCGCTGGGCGGATGGATGTCCGACCGCATGGGCGGCGGCAAGGTGACCCTGTGGACGTTCGCCGTGATGTTCCTGGCCGGCATCTGGGTCCTGTTGAGCCTGCCCGCGAGCGGCGCCGCCCACGACGTCACCGGGTTCTTCCTGGCCTTCATGCTGCTGTTCCTCGCGGCCGGCATCGGCAACGGATCGGTGTTCCACATCGTGCCGACGGTATTCCGCACGCTGCATGAGAAGGAAGCGGCCGACCGGGATTCCTCCACGCTCAAAGCCGCCATTACCGCGGCTGATGTCGAGGCCTCGGTTGCGCTCGGGTTCACCAGCGCCATCGCCGCCCTGGGCCTGTTCTTCATACCGGCGATGGTCGCCACCTCGATTCAATCCACCGGAACGCCGCGATTCGCCATCACGGTGTTCACCATTTTCTACCTGAGCTGCGTACTGGCCACCTGGTGGTGGTACCGGCGCCGAGGCGCCGAAGTGCGCTGCGACTAGGAGCGAGACATGGCTAAAGACATCCCAACGTGGAACCCGGAAGACGCCCAGGAATGGGCGGCATCAGGAAGGGCGATTGCGAAGCGCAACCTGTGGATTTCGATTCCCAGCCTGCTGTGCGGCTTCGCTGTCTGGCTGTACTGGGGAATCATCACGGTGCAAATGCTCAACCTCGGCTTCCCGTTCGAGAAATCCGAGCTGTTTTCACTGACCGCGGTGGCCGGCCTGGCCGGCGCCACGCTGCGCATACCCAGCACGTTCTTCATCCGTATTGCCGGCGGCCGTAACACCATCTTCTTCACCACTGCCCTGCTGATGATCCCGGCGGCGGGCACCGGGCTCGCGCTGCAGGATCCGAACACACCCCTGTGGCAGTTCCAATTGCTGGCGCTGCTCTCCGGCATCGGCGGCGGCAATTTCGCCTCTTCCATGTCCAACATCAGCTTCTTCTATCCCAAGAAGCAGCAGGGGCTCGCCCTGGGGCTGAACGCGGGCCTCGGCAATTTCGGCGTGACCACGATGCAGATACTGGTGCCGCTCAGCATGACCTTCGCGCTGTTCGGCGGCGATTCGATGACGCTGCAGACAGCCAGCGGCACGCTGATCGGGAAGATTCCGGCCGGCGCCGAAACCTGGCTGCAGAATGCCGGCTTCGTCTGGCTGCTGTTCCTGATCCCGCTGGCGTTCGCAGGCTGGTTCGGCATGAACAATATCCGCGACGAGCACGTTTCGCCGCACCTCGGCAATCCGTTTTCATCATTCGCGGTGATCAGCTTCATGCTGCTGATCGCCCTGTTCACGGCCGGCAGCGGCCTCTGGTTGATGCTGCCGGAAGCGGCCAACGGCTCCGGCTGGAACGTGCCCAAGGAAATCGTCCTGCTGATGGTGGTGGTGGCAACCGTGGTCTTGCTCAGGATCATACCGGGTGACGTCGGGACCAATCTCAAGCGCCAGTACCGGATCTTCAAGAACAAGCACACCTGGGTCATGACCGTGATCTACACCATGACCTTCGGTTCCTTCATCGGTTACGCCGCGGCCTTTGCGCTGGCCATCAAGGTGGTGTTCGGTTATCAACACGTGATGGTCGACGGCGTCATGACCCACGACCTCGTCAACCCGAATGGGCCATCCGCGCTGATGTACGCTTGGATGGGCGCCTTCATCGGCGCGCTGATACGGCCCCTCGGCGGCATGATTTCGGACCGCATCGGCGGCGCGCTGGTCACCCAGATCATTTCGGTGATCATGTTCGCCAGCGCGCTCGGCGTGGCCTGGTTTCTCAAGCTCGCCTACGCCTCGGCGACGCCGGAGCAGTACTTCGTGCCCTTCCTGGTGCTGTTTCTGCTGCTGTTCGCGGCGACGGGCATCGGCAACGGATCCACCTTCCGCACCATTTCCCAGGTCTTCGACAAGGAGCAGGCCGGGCCGGTGCTGGGCTGGACCTCTGCCATTGCGGCCTACGGCGCGTTCTACATTCCGCAGGTGTTCGGCGAGCAGATCAAGGCGACAACCCCTGAAAACGCACTGTTCGGATTCGCGGCCTTCTACGGCGTCTGCATCCTGATCAACTGGTGGTTCTACCTGCGCAAAGGCGCGGAGTTCCACAACCCCTGATTACCGGAGCGCGACATGAGTCACTTTCTCGACAACCTCACCTATTTCACCCGGAAGAAGCCGGAGTCCTTCGCCGGGGGGTATGGCGTGACCACCGAAGAACCCAGGGAGTGGGAACGCGCCTACCGGGGACGCTGGGCTCACGACAAGATCGTCCGCTCCACCCACGGTGTGAACTGCACCGGCTCGTGCAGCTGGAAAATCTATGTCAAGGGCGGTCTCGTAACCTGGGAAACCCAGCAGACCGATTATCCGCGCACTCGCCCAGACCTCCCCAACCACGAGCCGCGCGGCTGCTCCCGCGGCGCCAGCTACTCGTGGTACCTGTACAGCGCGGCGCGGCTGAAGTACCCGATGGTTCGCAGCCAACTCCTTCAATCCTGGCGCAAGCTGCGGACGCAGTTCGACGATCCGGTCGTCGCCTGGCAGCACCTGGCCGAGGATGAGCAGGCGAGCAGGGAATACAAGGCCGCGCGCGGCCTGGGCGGCATGGTGCGCGGTGACTGGGACGAGGTCAACGAGATCATCGCCGCGGCGAATATTTACACCGCCAAGACATTCGGCCCCGACCGCGTGATCGGGTTCTCACCGATTCCGGCCATGTCGATGGTCTCTTATGCTGGCGGCTCCCGCTACCTGTCGCTGATCGGCGGGACCTGCATGAGCTTCTACGACTGGTACTGCGACCTGCCGCCGAGTTCACCGCAGGTCTGGGGCGAGCAGACCGACGTCCCGGAAAGCGCCGACTGGTACAACGCCCATTACATCATCGCCTGGGGCTCCAACGTTCCGCAGACGCGCACCCCGGACGCACACTTCTTCACCGAGGTGCGCTACAAGGGCACCAAGACCGTCGCCGTGACGCCCGATTACAGCGAGGTCGCCAAGCTGTCCGATACCTGGCTGCCGGCGCGCCAGGGGACCGACTCGGCGCTGGCCATGGCAATGGGGCACGTGATACTTAAGGAATTTCACGTGGACCGGCCGAGCGCGTACTTCCAGGATTACGTGCGCCGCTATTCCGACATGCCGTTCCTGGTGATGCTGGAAGAACGGGACGGCCGCTGGGTGCCCGGGCGGACCCTGAGAGCTGCGGATTTCGCCGACCACCTGGGCCACGAAAACAACCCCGAGTGGAAACCGGTCGTGCTCGACGAATCCAGCGGGCGGCCCGTCGTGCCCAACGGCACCATCGGCGCCCGGTGGGGCGACCCCGGCCACTGGAACCTGGAGGCGAGGAACCAGCAGGACGGCAGCGACATCAGCCCCCTGCTGAGCCTGATGGGCGAAGCCGGGGACGTGCTGCCCGTGGCGTTTCCCTATTTCGGCAACCAGCCGCACAACCGGGACATCTTCGCGCACACCGACCACGAGGGCGTGCTGAACCGCAAGGTGCCGGTCAGGTCCCTGACGCTGGCCGACGGTCCTGCAAAAGTGGCGACGGTTTACGACCTGATGCTGGCCAACTACGGCGTCGACCGCGGGCTGGATGACGACCAGGTCGCGAAAAGCTACGACGATGACGTCCCCTACACGCCGGCCTGGCAGGAGAAGATCACCGGCGTGAACCGGGCGCAGGTGATCCGGGTGGCCCGCGAATTCGCCGACTCGGCGGACAAGACGCGCGGCCGCTCGATGGTCATCCTGGGGGCGGCGATCAACCACTGGTACCACATGGACATGACCTATCGCGGCATCATGAACATGCTGATCCTGTGCGGATGCGTCGGACAGAGCGGAGGCGGCTGGGCACACTACGTGGGCCAGGAGAAACTGCGTCCGCAGACCGGCTGGCTGCCATTGGCCTTCGCCCTGGATTGGCACCGGCCGCCGCGCCAGATGAACAGCACGTCGTTTTTCTACGCCCATTCCGACCAGTGGCGGTACGAAAAGCTGGCGCTCGATGAAATCCTGTCACCGCTGGCCGACCGCTCGGCCTGGGCCGACCAGAGCCTGATCGACTGCAACGTGCGCGCAGAGCGCATGGGCTGGCTGCCTTCCGCGCCGCAGCTGGAGGAGAACCCGCTCGAGTTGTCGAAGCAGGCCGGCGCCGAAGGCATGCGCAGTCCCGATTACGTGGTGAAACGGCTCCGGAACGGCAGCCTGCGGATGTCCTGCCAGGCGCCGGATGCACCGCGCAATTTCCCGCGCAACCTGTTCATCTGGCGTTCGAACCTGCTGGGCTCCAGCGGCAAGGGCCACGAGTACATGCTCAAGCACCTGCTGGGCACGCAGCACGGCGTGCTGGGCAAGGACCTGGGCCAGGAGGGCGGTCAGAAACCCATCGAGGTCGAATGGGCCGATCGGGCCCCCGAAGGCAAGCTGGACCTGGTGGTGACGCTGGACTTCAGGATGTCTACCACCTGTGTCTACTCGGATATCGTGCTGCCCTCGGCGACCTGGTATGAGAAAAACGACCTGAACACCTCCGACATGCACCCGTTCATCCACCCGCTGTCACGCGCGG
>CALKKN010000297.1 GCA_937995275.1 uncultured Lysobacterales bacterium
CCATGGCCGAGCTCGCGCGGAATGCGGACGGGGACGAGTTGCTCTTTGTCCACCAGGGCGCCGGGCACCTGTTCTGCGATTACGGGCACCTGGAGGTCAGCGAGGGCGACTACGTCATTCTGCCGCGCAGCACGATGTGGCGCCTGGAGACGGATGCCCCCATGCGGCTGCTGATGGTCGAGGCCACGGGTGGCAGCTACCTGCTGCCGGACAAGGGCCTGGTCGGTCCGCACGCCATTTTCGACCCGGCGGTCCTCGACACGCCAAAACTGGACCAGACCTTCATGGACCAGCAGGACGAGACCGAATGGGCGGTGAACGTCAAGGTACGGGGCAAAGTGACGCGGATTTACTACCCGTTCAACCCGCTGGATGCGGTGGGCTGGAAAGGGGACCTGGCGCCGGTGCGCGTCAACTGGCGGGACATCCGGCCCCTGCTCAGCGATCGCTACCATCTGCCGCCCTCGGCGCACACCACGTTCGTGGCCAATCGTTTCGTGGTGTGCACCTTCGCACCGCGCCCGTTCGAATCCGACCCGGGGGCGCTCAAGGTGCCGTTCTTCCACAATAACGACGATTACGACGAGGTGATCTTCTACCACCGCGGCGAGTTTTTCAGCCGTGACAACATTCATCCCGGCATGATCACCTACCACCCGGTCGGCTTCACGCACGGCCCGCATCCAAAGGCCCTGCAAAACGCATTCGAGGCGAAATCCGCCGGCACGGACGAGGTGGCCGTCATGATCGATACGCGGGATCCCGTGGTCGTGGACGAACGTGCCGGGCCGCTGGAGTGGGGCGGTTACGCAGATTCCTGGAAGGTAGGAGGAAGCCGATGAAACTTGCATCGCTGAAGGCCGGCGGCCGCGACGGAACCCTGATCGTCGTCGACCGGCCATTGCAGTCCTATGTCGCTGTTCCGGAAATAGCCGGGACCCTGCAGCAGGCTCTGGACGACTGGTCACGAACCGCGCCCCGGCTGAACGCGGTTTCCGAAGCGCTGAATGCCGGCGAGCGGGCTGACGCGCAGCGCCTGGATTTAACCGCGCTGGCCTCGCCGCTGCCGCGTGCCTACGAATTCGTGGACGGCAGCGCCTACCTGCCCCACGTCGAACGGGTGCGGCGGGCGCGGGGTGCCGAAGTACCCGAGTCGTTCTACACGGATCCGCTGATGTACCAGGCGGTCTCGGCCGGCTTCCTGGGTCCGCGGGATCCCGTCTTCGTCGTCAGCGAGGACTACGGCATCGACTTCGAGGCGGAGGTCGTGGTGGTCACCGACGACGTGCCGATGGCGGTCGGCTCCGGGGAGGCGGCGGCACACGTGCAGCTGGTTTGCCTGATCAACGATGTCAGCCTGCGCAACCTGATCCCGGCCGAGCTGGCCAAGGGCTTCGGGTTCCTGCAGTCTAAACCGCGCTCCGCCCTGTCGCCGGTGCTGGTAACCCCGGAGGAACTCGGTCCCGCCTGGCGCGATTCGGTCCTGCACCTGCCGCTGCGCTCCTGGCTGAACGGCGAACGTTTCGGGGAACCGGAGGCTGGTGTCGACATGCAGTTCAGTTTCGCCGAACTGATCGCGCACGCCGCGAAAACGCGGCCCCTCGCAGCGGGTACGCTGGTGGGTTCCGGCACGGTGGCCAACCAGGACGAGGCGCTGGGCGCGTCGTGCCTGGCGGAGCTGCGCATGCTGGAGATCATCGAGCACGGCAAGCCGAGCACTCCGTTCATGAGCTTCGGCGACACGATACGCATTGAGATGCTGGACGCCGCAGGAGGCTCCATATTCGGCGCGATCGAGCAGGAGATCCGACCGTATGGCCGCTGAGCTTGGTGGAGACGAAAGGCCCGCGCTCGCTCTGTACGGCTACTGGCGCAGTTCGTCGTCTTACCGGGTGCGGATCGCGCTGAACCTGAAGGGTCTGGACTACGAGCAGCGCGCCGTCAACCTGGTGCGCGGGGGCGGCGAACAGAAATCACCGGAATACCGCTTAATCAACCCGCTCGGGCTGGTCCCCGTCCTGGTGCACGGCGGCGTCGTGGTCGCGCAGTCCGTGGCCATCTGCGAATACCTCGAGGAAGTGTGTCCGGCGACCGCGCTGCTGCCGCCCGATGCGGCCGGCCGTGCCAGGGTGCGCTGCATCGTGCAGTCGATCACCAGCGAGATTCAGCCGCTCAACAACCTCGGGGTGATGAAATATCTCGGCGGCGTTATGGAGCAGGGCGACGCGGCGGTAAAACGGTGGTACCAGCACTGGATCGCGCGGGGATTCGCGGCGATCGAATCCTGGCTGGAAGGCGACGACACCGGGCGGTTCTGTCACGGTGACTATCCGACGCTGGCCGACTGCTTCCTGGTCCCGCAGGTGTACAACGCCGAACGATTCGATTGTGACCTCGGACCGTATCCGCGGCTGAAGCACATTACCGAAGTGTGCCGCTCGCTGGACGCATTTCGCAGGGCTGAGCCCGAAAACCAGGCCGACGCCCCCTGACAATATCCGCCGGGGGGTTAACTCAACCGCCTGCATGCGTCATAATCCGGAAGGATACCGTTCATACTGCCCTTGCCGATGCGATACCTTCTGATCCTGCTCCTGATGCTGCTGGCGGCGTGCACGACGCCAAAGCCTGCCCCCGACTCGTTCGAAGACGCTGAGCAGGCCATTGACGCGGCCGTACGCGCCGGCGCGGAGGAATGTTCGCCCGTGGAGTTGCGTTTCGCCCGGGAAAAGCTGGCGGAGGCGCACAAGGGCATGGAGGTGCGCCAGTACGACAAGTCGATCTATCTGATCGAACAGTCCGAGATCAATTCGGAACTCGCGATTGAAAAATGCAAAACCGCCGCGGTGCGGGCCCGAGTCGCTGAACTGAGCCGCGAGAACGAGGTGCTCCGCGAAGACTTCCTGGCGACCTTCGGGGAGGAATTCGAATGAGTGCGGTCCGCCTGCGCCTGGCCCTTGCTGTCGGCATGACCGTGCTGCTGGCCGCCTGCACGACGGCGCCGAAGAAGGACCTCGCGCTTGAACAGGTCCGGTCGCAGCTCGAAGAACTCCAGTCCGACGAGGATCTGGCAGGCTATGCCCCGCTGGCGCTGGGCGAGGCCGAGCGAGCGCTGCGCCAAGCAGAGGCGGCCACGAACGACACCCAACGCATCCACCTGATTTACATGGCCGACCGGCGCATACAGATTGCTCGCGCGGTCGCCCAGCGCGAGCAGCTGAATCGGGAGTTCGAGCAACTCGACGAGGAACGTAACGCGATGCTGGTCAAAGCGAGCCAGCTGGAGGCCGAGCGGGCGCGGCTCGAGGCTGAACGCGCTCGGATGATGTCGCAGGCGACGGCCGAGGACGCCGAACGGGCCCGTGAAGAGGCTTTGGCGGCGCAGCAGCGCGAGGCTGAGTCCGCGCGCACGGCCCAGCAGGCGATCGAGGAGGCGGAACAGGCCAAGGCGCTGGCCGCGTCGAGCGCGACCGCGGCCCAACTCGCCAAGCGGGAGGCCGAACTGGCAATCGAACAGGCGGATTCACTGCGCCGGCAGCTGGAGAACCTGCAGTTGCGGCAGACCGAGAGCGGCGTCGTCGTCACGCTGGGTGACGTGCTGTTCGAGACCGGCGAGGTCCAGTTGCGCCAGGAAGCGATGGCCAGCCTGGTCGAGGTCGTCGACTTGCTGCAGAGCGAACCGGACAAGCAGATCCGCATCGAAGGTCACACCGATTCGACGGGGGATGCGGCGACCAATCTCAAGATATCCGAGCAACGGGCCGAAGCGGTGCTGGAGGCGCTGGTATCGCTGGGCGTCAGCGCCGACCGGTTCACGACCGCCGGCATGGGCCAGGATTTCCCGATTGCGAGCAACGAGACCGAAGAAGGCCGGGCCCAGAACCGGCGCGTTGACGTCATTCTGCTCGACGATCAGGGCCCCTAGGCGGACCCGGTTGAAGGGCCGGCTTGCCCGGCGGCGCCAATTGCGCTAGATTTACATCGCCGACATGGTTTTTTCCACCCACAATGGAGATCGCGGTTGATGGCTCACACAGGCCTGAACCGCCTCATGCCACGTCTCGTATTCTGTTATTGCCCCGCGTCACACCCCAACAACTTTTTCAGCGAAGCCGAATGGCCGCCCCGGGCGCCTGCGCGTCGCTGCACCTGCCAAGACAATGAATCGGAGGATTCCAATGTTTGAACACCGCCAGCAAGAAATGGAGAAACTGATGAAGGAGAACGACGAGTTTCTGCGTATCTACAACCGTCATCAGGAGCTGGACAAAAGAGTGACTGCCGCGGAAGTCGGGACCGCGCCGATGGAGGACCTGGCCCTCAACCAGCTCAAGAAGGAAAAACTCTGGGCCAAGGATAAACTGGCCCGAATAATGGACCTGTCCGGAGCCTGAACCGGAGACATCACTCGCGTAAACGGCCGGGTCGAATCCCGGCCGTTTCATTCTTCAGCCCCGAACCGTAAGCTACCCCGGGACCCTCAGGAAAATCCGACATGCCCCTATTGAACAACATCCTCGAGTTGATCGGTGCGACTCCGGTCGTGCGGATCAACCACATGGATACCGGCCCCTGCGAGCTGTTCATCAAACTCGAGAGCCAGAATCCCGGTGGTTCGATCAAGGACCGCATCGGGCTGAAAATGGTCGAGGATGCGGAAGCCGCCGGGCTGATCGGTCCGGGGTCAACGCTGGTGGAGGGAACCGCGGGGAACACCGGGCTCGGCCTGGCATTGGTCGCAGCCCAGACGGGGTATCGGCTGGTGCTGGTCATTCCCGACAAGATGAGCCGGGAGAAGATATCGAACCTGAAGGCCATGGGCGCCGAAGTCGTCCTGACGCGCTCTGATGTGGCCAAGGGTCATCCCGAGTACTACCAGGACCTGGCGAAACGCCTGGCCTCCGAGATGGAGGGCGCGTTTTTTATAAACCAGTTCGGCAACCCGTCCAACCCGAAGGCGCACGAGGAGGTCACCGGCCCCGAAATCTGGGAACAGATGGAGGGCGACCTGGACGCCATCGTGCTGGGCGTTGGGTCAAGCGGTACCGTGACCGGGCTGTCGCGGTATTTCGCGCGCGTGGCGCCCGAACTCGAACTGGTACTGGCGGATCCGGAGGGGTCGATACTCGCCGAGTACATCAACGAGGGGACGCTCTCCACCAAGAGTTCCAGTTGGCTGGTGGAAGGCATCGGCGAGGACTTTCTGCCGACCATCAGCGATTTCACCCGCGTCCACAGGGCCTATTCGATCAGCGACCGCGACAGCTTTCTATTTGGGCGGGAACTGCTGGTCCGCGAGGGTATCCTCGGCGGTTCCTCGACGGGCACGCTCATTGCGGCAGCACTCCGCTACTGCCGCGAGCAGGACACGCCCCGGCGGGTGCTGACCTTCGCCTGCGATACGGGCAACCGTTACCTGTCGAAGATGTTCAACGACTTCTGGATGCGCGACCAGGGGTTCCTCGAGACGACCGGTTTCGGCGACCTCCGGGACCTGATCGCGCGGCCCTTCGAGACACACGACACGGTGACCGTCGGCCCCGACGAGCCCCTCGCCAACGCCTACAGCCGCATGAAACTTTACGACGTCTCGCAGCTGCCGGTGATCGCGGACGACAGGCTGGTGGGCATCCTGGACGAATCCGATCTGCTGCTGGCGGTGGCGGAGTCAGCAGCGCATTTTGCCGAACCGGTCAGCAGCGCGATGGTGACCGATCTCACGGAAATCGACGTCGGGGCGCCGGTTGCCGACCTGATGCCCATCTTCGCGCGCGATTTCGTCGCGATCGTCATGGAAGGGGACCGGTTTCTGGGGCTGATTACCCGGGTGGACCTGCTGAACTACCTTCGCAGGAAGGCGGATTACCAGTGAGCGGACAGCGCCGCACCCCGCTGCGGCTGGGCACCCGGGCGATTCACGCCGGGCAACGGCCGGACCCGTCCACCGGCGCTATCATGACGCCCATTTTCGCGAGTTCCACCTACGTGCAGAGCAGTCCCGGCGAGCATCAGGGCTGGGAATATTCGCGCAGCCACAACCCGACGCGGGACGCTTACGAACAATGCATTGCCGACCTCGAGGGCGGCATTCGCGGATTCGCCTTCGCCTCCGGCATGGCCGCGA
>CALKKN010000298.1 GCA_937995275.1 uncultured Lysobacterales bacterium
GTTCTGTCCGGCCGAGTTGGTGTGGTTATAAACCACATCCATAACCACCCGCAGCCCGCTCTGGTTGAGCGACTGCACCATCTCACGGAACTCGAGGATGCGCTGCGGGCCGTCGGGATCCGTGGCGTAACTGCCCTCGGGAACGGTGTAGTGCCAGGGGTCGTAACCCCAGTTGAAGCCGTCGTCATCAGCGACCGCGCTGATCAACGCCTGCTGTTCCTCGGAGTCGGGCGGGTAGCTTGCCAGCAACGCGTCATCCACCATTGCCTGGTCCGCGCGGTACTCCGGGATGGTGGCCACGTCGAAGGAGGGCAGCAGGTGGATGTGGGTCAGGCCCGCGTCGGCCAGCGCCGACAGGTGCGTCATGCCGTGGGAGCCGCCTTCGGTGAAGGCGCGGAAGGTGCCGCGGTTGGCGTCCGAGGCAGCCGGGTCGTAGCGGCTGAAGTCGCGCACGTGCAATTCGTACACCGCCACGTCCTCGGGCGCCGGCAGCGGCGGTTTATCCAGCGTGTCCCAGCCCGCCGGCTGCAACGCCGGATCGGCCAGGTCGACGATCTGGCTGCGCGCGCTGTTTGCGGACAGCGACAGCGAGTAAGGATCCGTGACCTGGTTGGTTTCGATCGCGCCGGTCGTCGGCGCCCAGACCACGACTTCATAAAGGTAGAACTTGCCTATCCAGTCCGGGCCGCCCGCGACGTTCCACACGCCCGTCGACGGGTCTTCGCTCATCGGCACTGCGGTGGGCGTCGTGCCCGGGCCGGAGTCGTCGAACAGCAGCAGCGAAGCCGACTGGGCAGTCGGCGCCCACAGCCGCAAGCCGGTCGCGCCGCCGCCCAGGTCTACGCCGAGCGGGCCGTCGTAGAAGAACAGGTCGTCGAGTACGCCGGGGATCTGGATCGAGGTGGCGTCAAGCAGCGTATCGTCAGCGGCATGGGCCGAGACTGCCGTCTGGCCCTTCAGCATCCCGGGCACCAGCGGAAGGTCGGCGGGATCGATCAGGAAAGTCTCGTAAGCGGCCAGGTGGGGGAACTTGCCGATCACGTCCGGCGGCAGGCCGGCCGGATCGAAGGTCAACTCGAGCACGACGTCGGCGTCGACGATGCCGTCAGGGGTCAGGGCCAGGTCGCCGGCGGCCGAAGCATGCAAAAAGACCGCCGCATCGGGGGGCAGGGAATCGAAATCCCAGGCCAGGATGTCCTCTGTCACCCAGTGCGCCCGGGCGAGGTTCAGGTTGCCCTTCGGCCCGCCGGGGCCGGTGCCGATGTCCAGCAGATGGGTGACGGGGTCGTAGGTGAAGAAAATCTCGGTGCAGTCTGCGGGCACGGTGAACTGGATGTTGGCGCCGTCCCGCACGCCGCCCTCGCCGTAGTTCTCGTCCCACGACTCGTTGTGGGCCACTTTGACCTCGTAGTCACCGAACGGGAGCTTCGAAGTCGAGAAGGTGTAGATGCCGTCGCCGTCCGGATCCTGCAGCCAGGAGCGCAGGCACCAGGGCTGCCAGTCACCGGAGCAGCCGAGTTCGCTCTGGAAACTTCCGGCCAGGGTTGCGATGACCTTGTTCACGTTGTCGGCGACCCAGTGGGTTTCGTCAGAGTAGTAAAACTTGACACCGGTATCTGCGTCCAGGTCGAGATGGATGTTGGGCCCGTCGCGGGTGGCGTTCTCGCCGTAGTTTTCGTCCCAGCTGTCGTTCAGGGCCGCCTTGTACTGCCAATTTCCGGCCGGGATCGGGGTCGGGGGCGGGGTCGGTGTTGGGTAAATTCCCTGCCAGACCTGGTCTTCGGCGTCGAAGTCGAGGTGTGTGGCTGCGCAGTCGGGCTGCCAGTCGCCGGGGCAGCCGAGTTCACTCTGCAGATCGCCGGCGATGGTGACGCTGGCGGGCTGGGCCGGTGGAGGCGCCTCACCGATGGTCAAGACGTGGCTGGACAGTTCGTATTCGAAGCGCATGTCCGCGCAATCAGCGGGGACGTTGAACAGGATGTCGTCTCCGCCGGGCACCCCGCCGTCGCCGTAATTCTCGTCCCAGGACTCGTTGTGGGCCACCTTGGTTTCGTAAGCTCCGGCCGGCAGGCCGCTGGTTTCGAAAACGAAGGTCTCGTCGCCGTCCGGGTCCTGCAGCCAGGAGCGCAGGCACCAGGGCTGCCAGTTGCCCGGGCAGCCGAGCGCCTCCTGGAAGCTGCCTGCCGCGACGGCGATCTCCGAGTTGACGTCGTCGGTAATCCAGTGGGTCTGGTGCGAGTAGTAGAACTTGACGTCGGTATCCGCAACGAGGTTCAGCGGGATATTCGCCCCGCCGGGTACGCCGCCCTCGCCGTAGTTCTCGTCCCAGCTGTCGTTCAGGGCCGCCTTGTACTCCCAGGAACCGGCGGGGACGTTGAAGACTTGCTGCCAGACGTCGTCATCGGCATCGAAGCCGAGGTAGGTGGCGGCGCAGTCGGGCTGCCAGTCGCCGGGGCAGCCCAGTTCCTGCTGGAGGCTGCCGACCACGGTGGTGGTGGACGGATCGGGTGTGTGGTCAGCCTGCAGGGTCGAGGCCTGGGCTGCGAATAGGAGCAGGCTCGCGAGCGCCAGAAGGCGTGCGGTTGAGATATGGTTCATGGTCATGATGGATTTCCTCGAAAGCTGCACAGGCGCCGGAACGGCGCTGTGGTTCCCAGACTCCTGATTTTACAACCAACTCCACCGGACTTTATGGGCGCAGATCAAGTCACCTTCATTTTGAGATCGATTTCATCGCCGCCAGGAAATTTCATGAATCCCTGAAGCGTGTTAAAGGCTCAGAACGGAAAAATCACCGGTGTCAGGAACACCGTGATGATCCCCACCAGCACGGTCAGGGGGACGCCCACCCGCACGTAGTCGATGAAGGTGTATCTTCCGGGCCCGTACACCATCAGGTTGGTCTGGTAGCCCATGGGGGATATGAAACTGCAGGACGCTCCGACCATCAGGGTGACCGCGAACGGCATGAAATCGACCCCCAGGTTGGCGGCGAGGACCAGTGCAATGGGATACATGAAAGCCGCCGAGGCGACATTGGTGATGAGCGTATCCATCACGATGCAGCCAATGAACACGGCGGCCAGGGCGATCATGGCGTTGTCCCCGCCGATGACGCCCAGCCCCCCGGCAATAACGCCCGAAAGGCCGGTTGCCGTGACCGCCGACTCGAGACCGATCGCGCAGGCGATGACGATCAGAGTCGCGAACTCGATGCTGCGCCCGGCGGACGCCAGTGAAAGGCAGCCCGAGAGCACCATCAGGCCGCTGGCCAGCAAAGCGGCGTTCAACATGCTCATCCACCCCATGGCGGCCGCCAGGACCATCCCCCCGGTGATCAGGATGGCGGCTGTCGCCTTGTCGAATCGCTGGATGTGGTCGGTCGTAATTCTGCGCGTCATGGCGAATTCGACCTCGTTGCGGTTTTCGTAGAAAAAGCTGTTGTCGACCTCGGCAATGATGATATCGCCCGCCTGCCGGATCGCTTCGCCCATGGGCCTGGGCAAGGCTTCCCCGCCCCGCGAAGC
>CALKKN010000299.1 GCA_937995275.1 uncultured Lysobacterales bacterium
CCCGTAGCCGTAGCTACGGGTGGAAGGAAGCCCAAGTCCAGGCGTGCCTGGACCAGCCAGGGCCGGGATAGGGCTTGGCTCGGGGACAAACTGTGCTTTTCCAATTTGGCCAATGGGCTTCAAATAATTGTTACGATTCAACATCTTGGGAAAAGAGCCAAGTCCGGCTGGTGCAATGTTCGGGCTTAGGCCGAACGAGGAGCGAACTTGGCTAGACGTGTGGGCGTGGCGGCTTCCGGCAGCGCGGAGGTCAGCCGCACAGCGGTAAACATCCTGGAGGCTGGCGGTAACGCCTTCGACGCGGCGCTGGGCGCCTTGTGCACGGCCGCGGTCGCCGAGCCCCTGTTGGTCAGCCTGGGCGGCGGCGGTTTTCTGCTGGCGCTGCCCGACGGCGACAAGCCCCGTGTCTACGATTTTTTCTGCCAGACTCCCGGGCGCCGCCGGCCCGAGCCCGAGCTCGACTTCTATCCCATCATCGCGGATTTCGGCACGGCCGAGCAGGAATTCCATATCGGGATGGGTTCGATGGCGGTGCCGGGGGTGGTCGCCGGAATTTTCGAGGCGCACCGGGAACTCGGCTCGATGCCGCTGGCCGACATCATGGCCCCGGCGATCGAACTGGCCCGGACCGGCGTGTTAATCGATGAATTCCACCACTACATCATCCGCGTTCTGCGGCCGATCATGGAGGCGACGGACCGCTCCTTCGCTTTGTACGAATCGCCCGCACACCCGGGCCAGCTGATCCGCGAGGGCGAACTGCTGCGCAACCCCGAGGCTGCCGATTCGCTGCAGGCGCTGGCCGCCGAGGGGCAGGATCTCTTCTACCGGGGGGATTGGGCGGAGCTACTGGCGCGGGAAAATATGGAACACGGCGGGCAGCTCACCCGCGAGGACCTCGCCGGCTATCGCGTTGAGCGGCGCGAGCCGGTGGTCTTCCGCTACCGCGGCGCACGCTGCGCGATCAACCCGCCGCCGTCGTCCGGGGGCTGCCTGGTGGCGTTCGCACTCGGCGTCATGTCGGACTGGGATTCCTCCGCCGATGCCTGGGGCAGCAGTGCGCATGCGTTGAACCTCCTGCGCGGCATGCGGGCCGCCAGCGTGGCGCGGCACCGCTACCACATGGAAGGCGGCACGGACCTGACCGAGATGGAACGGCTGCTGGGCGAGGAAACCGTCCGTGAGTGGCAACGGAGCCTCGATCTGCATACGCTTTTCAGCCGCGGCACCACCCACATCAGCGTGGCCGACTCGAATGGCAACATCGCCAGCCTGACCGCCTCGAACGGCGAGGGTTGCTCCTACGTCCTGCCCGGCACCGGCATCATGCTGAACAACATGCTGGGCGAGGAAGATCTGAACTACGGCGGCTTCCACCGCTGGAAAGAAGGCACGCGGCTGGCCTCGATGATGTCGCCGGCCGTGGCCGAACTCGCCGACGGCACGCGGTTCGCGCTGGGCTCGGGCGGGTCGAACCGCATCCGTTCGGCGATAACGCAGGTGCTCGTGAACCTGCTGGATTTCGGGATGCCCCTGCCCGAGGCGGTGGCGGCGCCCCGCCTGCACCTGGAAGGCGAAATGCTGAGTATCGAGCCCGGCTATGACGAAGCAACCGTCGCCGCGCTGCGGTCGGCGGCCCCGCGGGCCCACGTCTGGCCCGGCCGAAACCTGTTTTTCGGCGGCGTCCACACCGTTTCCATCAAGCACGGCGGAATTTTCGACGGCGCCGGCGACCCGCGCCGCGGCGGGGCGGTGGCGTTCGCCCACGGCCGCTAAGCCGCTCCAACCTTTGCACGGCCGATCGGAATCTTGGTAAAATATGCGGCTGCGCCAATCAGAAGCCGTTTTCGAGATTATTCGGGCGGCAAACTATCCATACATTGCGAAGAGTGAGATTAAATGCCGAGTGTAAAAGTTCGCGAAAATGAGCCTTTCGAGTACGCGCTGCGCCGCTTCAAGCGGTCTTGCGAAAAAGCCGGTGTGCTGGCCGAAACCCGCCGCCGCGAGTACTACGAAAAGCCCACCCAGGAGCGTAAGCGCAAGGCGGCTGCCGCCGTGAAGCGCAACATGCGTCGCCTTTCGCGGGAAGCGGTTCGTCGCACCCGCCTCTACTGATCTAATCCAATGTCCCTGAAGGGCCGCATCCAGGAAGACGTCAAGTCAGCGATGCGCGCTCACGAGCGCGAGCGCCTGGCGGCCCTGCGTCTCATCACGGCCGCGATCAAGCAGAAAGAGGTCGACGGGCGCACCGAGTTGGGCGACGCGCAGGTGCTGGCCGTGCTCGACAAGATGGTCAAGCAGCGCCGCGAGTCCCTGGAACAGTACAACCAGGCCGGCCGCGACGACCTCGCCGCCAAGGAGCAGTTCGAACTCGACCTGATTCAGGCCTACCTGCCCGAGCCGCTGGCCGAAGACGAACTCGACAACCTGATCCGCTCCACCATTGCCGAACTCGGCGCCAGCAGCATGCGGGACATGGGGGCCGTCATGAGCGCATTGCGCGGGCAGGTCCAGGGGCGCGCCGATATGAAAGCCGTCAGCCAGGCGGTCAGGACGCGGCTCGCGTCCTGAGTCGGAAGGTCCTGCATTGGCGGGCCTGATCCCGGATTCGTTTATCGAGGAGCTCCTCGGCCGCCTCGACATCGTGGAGGTGATCGAGCGGCGGGTGCCCCTGAAGAAAGCCGGCCGCGAATACCAGGCGCGCTGCCCCTTCCACGACGAAAAAACGCCCTCGTTCACCGTCAGCCCGCAGAAGCAGTTCTACCACTGCTTCGGATGCGGCGCGCACGGCACCGCCATCGGCTTCCTGATGAACTACGAAGGGTTCGAATTCGTCGACGCCGTCGAGGAACTCGCACGGCTGGTCGGCCTGGAGGTGCCGCGCGAAGCGGCCTCGGCGCCGCGGCCGGCGGAGGGCCTGTACGAGCTGATGGCGACCGCCGCGGCCTGGTACCAGGAACAGCTCAGGCAGAGCACGGAGGCCATCGACTACCTCAAGAGCCGCGGGCTGTCCGGTGAAATCGCCGCGCAGTTCGGAATCGGCTTCGCACCCGGGTCCTGGGACGGCCTGCTCAAAGAGCTAGGCACCAGCGACAGGCACCTCGGGCTGCTGAAACGGGCCGGGCTATTGAGCGAGGGCAAGAGCGGTGCCTACGACAAGTTCCGGCACCGGATCATGTTCCCGATCCACGACCGCCGCGGCCGGGTCATCGCATTCGGCGGCCGCGCGCTGGCTGACGACGGCCCGAAATACCTCAACTCGCCGGAGACGGAACTGTTCCACAAAAGCCGCGAGTTGTACGGCCTGTACCTGGCGCGCAAGAGCGAGGCCAAACTGGATCGGATCCTGGTGGTCGAAGGCTACATGGACGTCGTCGCCCTCGCGCAATTCGGGTTGCGCAACTGCGTCGCGACGCTGGGGACGGCGACGACCGGCGAGCATGCCGAACTGCTGTTCCGGGCCGCCGACGAGGTAATCTACTGTTTCGACGGTGACCAGGCGGGCCGCAAGGCGGCGTGGCGCGCACTGGAAGCCACCCTGCCGCGGTTGCGCGAGGGCCGGCAGGCCCGGTTCCTGTTCCTGCCGGAGGGCGAGGACCCGGACAGCATGGTCCGGGGGGAGGGCGCGGACGCGTTCGCCACGCGGATCGACGAGGCGCAGCCGCTTTCGGAGTACTTCTTCGAATACTTCACCGAGCAGGTGGACATGAATTCGATCGACGGCCGTGCGCGCCTGGTCAGTCTGGCAAAGCCGCACCTCGACCAGGTGCCGGCAGGCGTGTTCCGGGACATGATGCTGGAGCGGCTCGGGTCGCTGGCCAGGCACCGGGTGGAGGGTCGCCTGGAAAGCCGAGCTCCGCGGGGGGCGAGCCCGTCCCGCAGCGGGCCGCCGGCGATGCAGAGAACCCCCATGCGGCTGGCGCTCGCGCATCTGGTCCAGAAGCCCTCGCTGGCGAGTGCCGTGCGCGATATGGAAGCCTTCGAAAGCTGCGATCTGCCCGGCTTTGAAATCTATCGCGAACTTGTTGACTTCTGCGCGAAAAGCCCCAATATGACCACCGCTCAGCTCCTGGAAATCTGGCACGATCATCCGGCCTCTTCACACCTGGGAAAACTGGCAACCTGGCAACTGCCGGCCGACGAGGCGCGCGGTGTCCGGGAATTTCGGGATGCGGTCACGGGGCTGGAGCTTCAGTGGACCGAGGAGCGGATCGGCAGGATGCCGAAGATTGTCGAACTGGGTCCTGAGGACCGGGCGACCCTGCTGGCCTTGCAGCAGCGGAGGCAGCAACTGATTGGGGAATTGCGTGACGCATCCCCCTGAACGATTTTTTGTCGGCATGCAACCGTGTCGCCGTGTCGGTGGTCTTGAACTATAGTTAGTTAGCCTAAATAGACTCATATGAATCAGAACCAGCAGTCCCAATTGAAAGACCTCATTACAAAGGGTAAAGAGCAGGGGTTCCTCACCTATGCCCAGGTGAACGATCATCTGCCCGATGACATCGTCGATCCGGAACAGATCGAAGACATCATCAACATGATCAACGACATGGGTATCTCGGTGCACGAAGAGGCGCCGGACACCGATGAGCTGATTCTGAACGATGAGGCCACCACCGACACCGACGACGACACGGCGGCCGAGGAAGCCGTCGCCGCGCTGGCGGCCGTCGAGACCGAGATCGGCCGTACTACCGACCCCGTGCGCATGTACATGCGCGAGATGGGCACGGTCGAGCTGCTGACGCGCGAGGGCGAGATTGCGATCGCCAAGCGCATCGAGGATGGGCTGCTGCAGGTCCACCAGGCGCTGGCGCGCTTCCCCGGCACCTATGCCACGCTGCTGCTCGAATACGCCAACTACACGGACGGACGGCAGCGCCTCACGGAGCTGATGATCGATTTCATCGATCCCGAGGAACTGGCCAGCCAGGAAATTCCCAAGCCCGTGAAACCGGTCAAGGCCAAGGCCGAGGAATCAAAAGCCCAGGACAAGGATGGCGAGGATGCCGACGACGAGGACGAGGAGGAAGAGCAGACCGCCACCGGCCCCGATCCGGAGGAAGTCGACCGCAAATTCGAGGAAATCGCGGCGCTGTACCGGCGTTTCATCCAGCTTCACGACAAGCACGGGGCCGGCCACGGGGAGCTGGAGAAGGTCCGTGCGAAACTCGCCCATGAGTTCCTGCGTATCAAGTTTCCCGCCAAGATGGTCGATCACCTGGTGGACCGCCTGCGGTTCGTCGTATCGCAAACGCGTGACCTGGAGCGCATGATCCTGCAGATGGCCGTCATGCAGGCCAAGATGCCCAAGTCGGTATTCCTGAAGTCGTTCACCGAGAACGAGGCCAACCCGAAGTGGCTGACGCCGATCCTGAGGGGCAAGCAGAAATGGGTGCCGGCGCTGAAGGAATACGCACCCGAAATCCGCCTGGTGCAGGAAAAGCTGGCACGGCTGGAGCGAGGCGCCCGGTTGACCATCGCGGACCTCAAGGACATCAACCGCACCATGTCCATCGGCGAGGCCAAGGCGCGCCGCGCCAAGAAGGAAATGGTCGAGGCCAACCTGCGCCTGGTGATTTCCATCGCCAAGAAATACACCAACCGCGGATTGCAGTTCCTCGACCTGATCCAGGAGGGCAATATCGGCCTGATGAAGGCCGTGGACAAGTTCGAATACCGGCGCGGCTACAAGTTCTCGACCTATGCGACCTGGTGGATCCGGCAGGCCATCACGCGCTCCATCGCCGACCAGGCCCGCACGATTCGCATCCCGGTGCACATGATCGAGACCATCAACAAGCTGAACCGCATCTCGCGCCAGATGCTGCAGGAGATGGGCCGCGAACCCGTGCCGGAAGAACTGGCCAAGCGCATGGACATGCCCGAAGACAAGGTGCGCAAGGTGCTCAAGATCGCGAAGGAGCCCATCTCGATGGAAACCCCGATCGGGGACGACGAGGATTCGCACCTGGGCGATTTCATCGAGGATGCCAATATTTCCAGCCCGGTCGATTCCGCTACCGGTTCCGGCCTGACCGGCACGGTGCAAGGCGTGCTTTCCGGCCTGACGCCGCGCGAGGCCAAGGTGCTGCGCATGCGTTTCGGCATCGACATGAACACCGACCATACGCTGGAAGAGGTCGGCAAGCAGTTCGACGTCACCCGCGAGCGCATCCGCCAGATCGAGGCCAAGGCCCTCAGGAAGCTGCGCCACCCGACCCGCTCGGAGCAGCTGAGAAGCTTCCTCGACCTGGACTGAGGCTACGGGCCGGCCGCCCCTCTGTGGGAGCGGCTACAGCCGCGATCAAAAAGGCGCCGTAAAGGCGCCTTTTCTGTTTTCGGATCTCACACCGGTGCATTTTACCTACAGTCCAATCCGATCCTACCCACAGATTGACCCGCAAAAATGCGAGTATCATGCCAACGCCCAATTGCTGATCGACCAATAACCGGCTATATTACCGGATATATTCGGGGCAATTGAAACATGAACCAATCACAAAAAGTGGCGGTACGCAGGTATCGTGATCGTCAGAAAAGGAAAGGGATCGTTCGAATGGAAATCAGCGTGCCGGAAGGCGATAAGCCCTTGATCAGGGAAATCGCGGCCAATTTGAGAGCCGGTGGAGAACTGGCGAAACAAACACGGTCGGCATTGTGTTCCTTGATGAATCCCTGGGCCGGAATGAATCTCAAGGAACTTATCGAGAACGCGCCTCCGCTTGACGAACTGGATCTCGAACGCTCGAAGGAAACCGCCAGGGATATAGACCTTTGAGTTTTCTGGTCGATACCAACGTGATCTCTGAAATTCAAAAGGGGGCAAGGTGCGATCAATCGGTCATGGCGTGGTGGAATTCGATCGAGATGTCCGAGCTTTATCTGAGTGTCATGGTGGCAGGCGAAATCTCACGCGGCATAGAAAAACTGATGAATTCAGATCCAAACCGTGCCCGGATTTACCGGACCTGGCTGGGTTCAGTGATTCAGGCGCTTGACGGAAGAATCCTCGACGTGGAACTGGAGACGGCCGAACTATGGGGAAAGTTGACCAGCCGGCGCAGCAAGCCACTGGTCGACACGCTGCTGGCGGCAACCGCATTGACCCACAATCTGACTCTGGTGACGCGCAATACCAGGGACATACAGGAGACGGGTGTCCGCTACCTCAATCCCTTCCAGCCCGGACCACAGAAAGGAACAGATTCCCCATGACCCGAAAACTCATCTCCAGTGGCTCCGAATTCGAACGCAAGGCCGGTTACTCCCGGGCTGTGGTCGAGGGTGATTTCGTATTCGTATCGGGCACAACCGGCTACGACTACGGCACCATGACCGTCAGCCCCGACCTGGTCGAACAGGCCGAGCAGTGCTTCGTCAACATCCAGAATGTGCTGGCGGAGGCCGGCAGTTCGATGGCAGACGTCGTCCGCGTCACCTACATCCTGCCGGACCGGGACGATTTCGAGTCCTGCTGGCCGGTGCTCGAGAAGTGGCTGGGTGCAATCCGCCCGGCAGCGACGATATTCGAGGCCCGCCTGCTCAACGATGACATGAAGATCGAGGTCCAGGTCACCGCGAAGATTCGGGAATGACGGCGCGAGCAGTGGGGCTGGTTACCTGCGCATCTTCCCGTGCCATGGTCAATGCACTGCCGGTATAATTCTCTTGGTACTCAAAAAGTCTCAAAGGGCCCTTAGCTCAGCTGGTTAGAGCAGTCGACTCATAATCGATTGGTCGTAGGTTCAAGTCCTACAGGGCCCACCATTTTCAACCAGTGAATCCTGATCGTGGATAGAAGATATAGACGCCCCCTGATTCACGAGAACCGAGGACTATCCTCATAGAGGGTTACCTTAAAAAGTGGGTGCTTCCACTTTGCCTCGTGAACCAAGGAGACGTCTATGAACCCGAACATACTCCACGTCGGCCTCG
>CALKKN010000300.1 GCA_937995275.1 uncultured Lysobacterales bacterium
AGACGACCACGGGACCCGTCACAGCTTCTGCGACCCCTACAGTTTCTGGCCGCAGTTGTCCGCCGGGGACATGGATGCCTTTCACGCCGGCCATCACCGTTACGCGCAACGGTTGCTCGGCGCCCGGCACCACCGGGTGGACGACGTCGAAGGCACGCTATTCGCCGTCTGGGCGCCGAATGCCGGGCGGGTCAGCGTCATTGGCGAATTCAATGATTGGGACGGACGCGTTCACCCGATGCGACGGCATGCCGGCCAGGGTGTCTGGGAACTGTTCGTCCCGGGTTGGACCGACGGCCCGTACAAGTTCGAAATCCTCAATGCGTCGACCGGAAAACTGCATGTCAAGGCTGATCCCTTCGCCCGGTTCAGCGAATACCGGCCCGGCACCGCCAGCCTGGTGACCGGACCGCCCCTTCATGAATGGCAGGATGATGAGTGGGAGCGCCGCAAGAACCAGGGCGGCTGGCATGCGCGGCCCATGTCGGTCTACGAGGTGCACCTGGGGTCCTGGCGCCGCAACGAGGATGGCAGCTTCATGGGGTACCGGCGCCTGGCCCACGAACTGTGCGCCTACGTCAAGCACCTGGGCTTCACGCACATCGAGGTGCTGCCCATCATGGAACACCCCCTGGACGAGTCCTGGGGCTACCAGGCCACCGGTTACTTTTCGCCCACCAGTCGCTTCGGATCGCCGGATGATTTCCGTTACTTCGTGGATCATTTTCACCAGAACGGTATCGGCGTGCTGCTGGACTGGGTGCCGGCCCACTTTCCGCGCGACGAGTTCGCCCTGGCGGCGTTCGACGGCACCGCGTTGTTCGAATACCACGAACCCATCAAAGCGGGGCATCCCGACTGGGGCACGCTGGTCTTCAACTTCGAGCGGCAGGAGGTCTGCAGCTTCCTGGTTTCCAGCGCCATTTACTGGCTGAATGAGTTCCACCTGGACGGGATCCGCGTCGACGCCGTGGCCTCGATGCTGTACCTGAATTTTTCCCGGGAAGACGGGCAGTGGCTGCCCAACCGCTACGGCGGGAACGAGAATCTCGAAGCCATAGACTTCATGCGGCAGCTGAACGAAGCCGTGGGGCAGGAGTGCCCCGGCTGCGTGATGATCGCGGAAGAGTCCAGTGCGTGGCCGGGCGTGACACATCCCACCAGTTCCGGCGGGCTCGGTTTTGGGCTGAAGTGGAACATGGGCTGGATGCACGACACGCTGGACTATTTCGCGCGCGAACCCGTGCACCGCAAATTCCACCAGGATCGGTTGACGTTCGGCCCGCTCTACGCCTTCGACGAGAACTTCATGCTGCCGCTTTCGCACGACGAGGTGGTGCACCTGAAGAAATCCCTGTTCGGCAAGATGACGGGTGACGAATGGCAGAAATTTGCCAACCTGCGGCTTCTGTATACCTACCAGTGGGCTTATCCGGGCAAGCAATTGCTGTTCATGGGGGGCGAGCTGGCCCAGCCGTCGGAGTGGAATTCGGGCACGGCGCTCGACTGGGACCGGGGCCATCAACCGTTGCCCGCCGGCATCGCAGCGCTGCTGGGCGACCTCAACCGCCTCCAGCAGGCCCATCCCGCGCTGTCGGAATGGGACTGCGATTCACGCGGTTTCGAGTGGCTCAGCGGCGACGATCGCGATCAATCGGTCATATCGTTCCTGCGGCACAGTTCCGGCGAAACGCTGGCGGTCGCGCTCAATTTCACACCCGTGCCGCGACACGATTACCGGGTGCCGGCGCCGACCGGCGGCGCCTGGACGGAACTGTTCAACTCGGATGACGGGCGCTACGGCGGTTCCGGGCTGCTAAACCGCGAGCACATCGAAACCGAGCAGGTGCCGTTCGGCGGACGCGAGCAGAGTTTCGTCATTACGCTGCCCCCGCTGGGCGGGGTAATTCTGCGCCGTCAGTCCTGAGCCCACAGGGACGGTTGCGAACGCCAGATCTCCTGGTCGTACTGGCGGATGGAACGGTCCGATGAGAACCAGCCGACCCTGGCCGTGTTCAGAAGCGCGGACCGGAACCAGCGCTGCTTGTCGCGGAAGGCGGCGCCGACTTCGCGCTGGCGGGCGAGATAATCTCCGAAATCCGAAGCCAACATGAAGTAATCGCGGTTCCACAGTTCGTCCAGCAGCGGCTTGAACCGTTCGGTGTCGCCGTTCGAAAACGTACCCTTGGCGATCTCGGTCAGCGCAGCCTCCAGCCGCGGGGTTTCACGGATGATATCCATCGGGTTGTAGCCGCTGGTGCGCCGTGCCGCCACCTGCTCCGCGGTCAGGCCGAAGATAAAGATGTTCTCCTCGCCGACCCGTTGCATGATCTCGATGTTGGCGCCGTCCAGCGTACCGATGGTCAGCGCGCCGTTCAGTGCCAGCTTCATGTTGCCCGTACCCGAGGCTTCCATACCCGCGGTCGAGATCTGTTCGGACAGGTCGGCGCCCGGGATGATGACCTCCGCGCGCGAGACGTTGTAATTCGGCACGTAGACCACTTTCAGGCGGCCGCCGATCACCGGGTCGTTGTTGACGGTCTCGGCGATGTCGTTGATCAGCTTGATGATCAGCTTGGCGATCGTGTAGCTGGGCGCAGCCTTGCCGCTGATGATCTTGACGACCGGCAGCCAGTCGGCATTCGGGCTGTCCAGCATGGCCTGGTAGCGTGCGACGATCTGCAGCGCGTTCAGCAGCTGCCGCTTGTACTCGTGGATGCGCTTGATCTGTACGTCGAACAGGGCGTCCGGGTCGACCCGGATGCCGGCTTTGAGCCGGAAGCGCTCCGCCAGGAATTCCTTGTTGCGGCGCTTGGCCCGGGCGAAGGCGTCGAGGAAGGCGCTGTCATCGGCGAAGCCGGCCAGACTGTCGAGCTGCTCCAGTTCACCCACCCAGCCGTCGCCGATGGCTGAGGTAATGACCTCGGACAACGCCGGGTTGCTGCCGTGCAGCCAGCGCCGCGGCGTGACCCCGTTGGTCACGTTGACAATCCGGCCGGGATAGAGGCGGTGGAGGTCGTTGAAGACGGTCTGCGCCATCAACTCCGTGTGCAGTTCCGAGACGCCGTTCACCCGGTGGCTGCCGATGAACGCGAGGTTGCCCATGCGCACCGAGCCGCCGTTGCCGTCGTGGTAATCCAGTGCGCAGACGACCTCGGGCGCAATGTCGAGGCCGGATTCGCGGATCTCTTCGACGCAGGTCCTGTCGACCTGTTCGATGAGTTGGAGGTGGCGCGGCAGCACCCGGCCGAACAGCTCCAGCGGCCAGCGCTCCAGGGCTTCCGGCAGCAGCGTATGGTTGGTGTAGGAAATGCAGCCCCGCGCCACCTCGAGGGCGTCCTTGACGTCCATCCCGTGAATGTCCACGAGCAGGCGCATCAGTTCCGGTACCGCGACGGCCGGGTGTGTGTCGTTGAGCTGGATCGCCGCGTGGTCCGGCAGCCGGCGGAGGTCGTCGTGCGTGATCAGGTAGCGGCGCACCAGGTCCTGCAGCGAGGCCGACGTGAAGAAGTACTCCTGCTTGAGGCGCAGTTCGCGCCCCTGGGGCGTGGAGTCATCGGGGTAAAGCACCCGGGACAGCGTCTCGGCCAGCACCTCGTGCGCCGCCGCCTCCAGGTAGTTGCCGACGTTGAACTGCGACAGGTCGAACATCTGGGCCGGCTTGGCCGACCACAGGCGCAACGTGTTCAGGTGCCTGGCCTTCCAGCCCGCGACGGCCGTGTCGTTGCCGATCGCGATCACCTGCTCGGCGGGGTGCCAACAGTCCGGCCCCCCGGCGTCCCCTTCGACGCTGCCGCCGAACGGCACGATGTAGCGCGCCTCGGAGCGGTGCAATTCCCAGGGGTTGCCGCCCTGGATCAGCCACGCCTCGGCTTCCTCGATCTGCCAGCCTTCCCTGATGTGCTGGCGGAACAGGCCGTGTTCGTAACGGATGCCGTAGCCGAAGGCCGCGATGCCAATGGTCGACATCGAGTCCATGAAACAGGCGGCCAGCCGCCCGAGGCCGCCGTTGCCCAGCGCCGCGTCGGGTTCTTCAAGCAGGATTTCGTCCAGGTCGACGCCGAGGTCGGCGAGCGCTTCGCGGGCCACACCGGTGATGCCCAGGTTCGCCATCGTGTCGGCGAGCAGGCGGCCGATCAGGAATTCCATCGACAGGTAGTAGACGCGCTTGACGTCTTCCTTGTAGACCTGCTTGGTGGTGGACATCCAGCGGTCCATCTGCCGCTCGCGCACCGCCAGCGTCAGCGCCACGCACCAGTCGCGCGGTACCGCGAAGTCGGTGTCCTTGCCGACCGAGTAGACCAGCCGCTTCAGGACGCTGCGCTTGAAATCTTCCTTCTCGAGTATTGAAACCATTACTCAATCCTGTAGGGCGACGCTCTTCAGCACGATGTCCGTGTAGCTAACCAGGCCGATGATCTCGCCGTTTTCAATCACCGGCGCACGGGAAATCCCGAAGCGGTCGAAAAGCTTGATGCAGTAGCGGACGTCCATCTGCGGATCCACGCTGATCACGGGCTTGGACATGATTTCATAAATGTTGATGCGCTTCGGCGACAGGTCCGGCGCGAGGACCCGCTTGGCGATGTCCCGGAACATGACGACCCCGTATTCGTCATCGGGGTGG
>CALKKN010000301.1 GCA_937995275.1 uncultured Lysobacterales bacterium
CTACCGGGTGCGGCGCGGCGACTCATTGTACGCGATCGCCTTCAATTTCGGGCTGGACTGGCGCGATGTCGCGGATTGGAACGGCATTGGTCCGCCCTACGTCATCCATCCGGACCAGGAATTGAAAATGTCACCGCCGCCATCCCGGTCCCGCAGCACGGCCGTGACGCGGCCGGCGCAGCTGCCGAAGGGCAGCAGCACCCGGGAAAGCAACAGCGCGGCCACACCGTCCGGGCAGGGCCGACCCGCCGAGCCGGGCTCCGCGACGGGCAGCGATTCAGCGGCGCCCGCCGGGGCATCGGCCAGTCCGGCGCCGGCCCAGCGCCCGGACCCGGGCAAGTGGCTGTGGCCGACTGAAGGGCGCGTGGTCAGTGGATTCAGGGCGAATGACCCGTCCCGCAACGGCATCGACATCGGCGGAGTGGAAGGCCAGGCCGTCCTCGCGGCGGCCGCGGGGGAGGTCGTATACAGCGGTAGCGGGCTGATCGGCTATGGCGAGTTGATCATCATCAAGCACAGCGACCGCATGCTGAGCGCATACGCACACAACAAACGCCGTCTCGTTGCCGAGGGTGATACGATTGCGGTCGGACAGCAGGTCGGCGAGATGGGCCGCAATGACCGCAACCAGGCCATGCTGCACTTTGAGATCCGGGTCAACGGCACACCGCAAGACCCGTTGATATACCTTCCAAAAAGGTGACGGCTTTAGTACAAGGACCGAAGCTTGCCATGACCTGAGTCAATTTGGCGCGACATCCGGGACATATTGTGGTAATTTCATAAGCCTGTCCCGCAACCAATCTTAATTGCCGAGGGTGCCCGGGTTGAGTCGCAACGGAGCGGGGCAGGCCGGGCTTCCTGCGCTGTAAAGCGCTTCGAGGAGGGGGGGATGCGAGAGGTTCATCGGGAGCAGGGTGACGTGTCCGCCGCTTCCGCAAAACCAGCGGGCACCGCTCAGCCGGTTACCCGAACGTCAGGTGTTTCCGGCGCTGGCCGACGAAGCGCCCATTCCAACGATGTCACGCAAATCTACCTGAGCGAAATCGGGCGCGCGCGGCTGTTGACCGCCGAAGAGGAAGTGACCTTGTCCCGGGCCGCCCGGGCGGGCTGCGTCGTCAGTCGGCAACGCATGATCGAGTCGAACCTGAGGTTGGTGGTCAATGTGGCGCGCGCCTATATCAGCCGCGGGCTGCCGCTGCTGGATCTTGTCGAGGAAGGCAATCTGGGTCTGATCCGCGCCGTCGAGAAGTTCGATCCGGAGCGTGGCTGCCGGTTTTCGACGTATGCCACCTGGTGGATTCGACAATCCGTCGAGCGCGCTGTGATGAACCAGTGCCGCACGGTCCGGCTGCCGATTCACGTGATCAGGGAACTGACGAGCTACCTGAGGACCGCGCGCGGACTGGAGCAGAAATTCAGCCGCAGGCCCAGCGCCGAAGAGGTGGCTCGCGAACTGGACATCCCGGCCGAAAATGTGAAGCGCCTGTTCGGCTTGAACGAGCCTACCACCTCGGCCGATGAGCCCCTGAAGGGCACCACGGACCGCGTGATGCTGGATTCGCTGGCCGATGAGAACTGCAACGGACCGGAGACGGAATATGCCGAATCCGCCGCGGAAGAAACGCTTCGTCACTGGCTCGAGCAGCTGACGCCCCAGCAGCGCGAGGTCGTGCAGCAACGCTACGGTCTCAACGGGCACGGCCGCAAGACACTGGAAGAGGTTGGTTTCCTGCTCGGCGTGACCCGTGAACGCGTCCGGCAGATTCAGCTCGCCGCGTTGTCCAGGCTCAGGGAAATTTCAAGCCGGGAAGGTTACCGCGAACTCCCGGTTATGGAGTAAGCCCCGGCGGCAACATCGCCGCCACCACATTGCGCCCTTCGCCTGCCAGCACGTTGAAGGTGCGGCAGGCGGCATCCGTGGTCATGATCTCGACCCCGATACCCCGCCGGTAGAAGCACATCATCAACTCGGGGTGCAGGAAGATCTGCGACGCGCCGGTTCCGATCAATACGACTTCGGGCTCCAATTCGAAAACGGCCTCGAAATGGTGTTCCGCCAGGTTCTGAGGGGTGTCCGCCTCCCAATCGTCGAGGACCAGCGTGGCGGAGAGAATCACGGGGCCCGCATACAACCGGTCGCTGATCCGGATACCGGCGCTCGACACCGAGCGGATGTACAGATGGTCGCCGGGCCGGTCCAGGGTCAGTTCCATGACGCTCCTCCGCGGGTGATACGACGTGCGCCCACGTTCACGAGTTGGGGACCGTGATCGCCGCCTTGTCGGGATTTTGCCGGTAGAAGCAGGCGACCTGGCCGATCGAGTGCACCTTTTCCGCGTCGCACCGGGCGGCGATCTGTGCCGTCCAGGATGCCCTCGCAGCGCGGTCTCCACGCAGCTTGACCTTGATCAGTTGGTGGTGGTCCATGGCTGTGTCGATCTCGGCCATGACATTCTCCGTGAGGCCCTTGTCGCTGACTGTGACCACCGGATGCAGCGCGTGGCTGAGTCCGCGGAGATGTTTTTTCTGGCGGGCGGAAAGGGGCATGCGCTTTACCGGTTATGGCACACTGGTAGTGGAAAGGAAAGCGCAGATTCTAGCACGGGGTCATCGCGCGCGAGAGCACCGGGTCATGGCGAGAAGCAAGAGCAGCAAACAATGGTTGGCGGAGCATTTCGACGACCACTACGTCAAGCTTGCCCAGCGACAGGGTCTCCGCTCCCGTTCGGCATTCAAGCTGATTGAACTGCAGGAGAAATACCGCCTGGTCCGGCCCGGCATGACGGTCGTGGATCTGGGCGCGGCACCCGGCGGCTGGTGCCAGGTGCTGCAGCCGCTGGTCGGGTCCGGAGGCCGGATTATCGCGCTGGATCTGCTCCCCATGGAGCCCGTCCCTGGCGTGTTTTTCATCCACGGGGACTTCACCGAAGACGGGCCGCTGCAGGAACTCGAAGCCGCGCTCGACGGGGCGCCGGCCGACCTTGTGTTGTCGGACATGGCACCCAATATCAGTGGCATGGCGGCGGTCGACCAGGCCAAAGCCATGTACCTCGCCGAGTTGGCGCTCGACTTCGTCAGGTCGTGGCTGAAACCCGGCGGGGATTTTGTGGTGAAGCTGTTCCAGGGAACGGATTTCGACAGCTATGTCAAAACAGTTAGGGGCCTCTTCGGCAAAGTGCGGATCGTCAAGCCGAAGGCATCACGTCCGCGCAGCCGCGAGGTGTATCTGCTGGCCCGCGGCCTCCGAGTGAAGTAAATTGGACCTGCAGGCGTCGACGCCGCCGTAACTGGACGCATGAAAAATGAACGCTTGAGGATGTTGATTTGAACGACCTTGCCAAACAACTGCTGACCTGGGCCATTATCGCGATCGTGCTGGTTTCGATTTTCAATCATTACGCGAACGTGGGCACCGTGGCCGATTCCCTGACCTACTCCGAATTCCTCACCGACGTCAGGAACGGGCAGGTTTCGGAAGTGCACATCCAGAGCAACCAGAGCGGCAACAACATCTCCGGCCGTACCGTGGACGGCGGCGAATTCAAGACGTTCGGTCCGCCCGACCCGAAGCTTGTCGACGACCTGATCGAGAACAAGGTCGAGATTACCGCGGAACCCCCGGCGGAGCGGTCCGTGCTGGTGGACCTGATCCTCGGCGTGGCCCCGATCCTGCTGTTGATCGGTGTCTGGGTGTACTTCATGCGGCAGATGCAGGGCGGCGGTGCCGGCCGCGGCGCCATGTCTTTCGGCAAGAGCCGCGCCAAATTACAGGGTGAGGACCAGGTGCAGGTGACGTTTGCCGATGTCGCCGGCGTGGAAGAGGCCAAGGAGGAGGTCAGCGAACTCGTTGAATTCCTGCGCAATCCCGCGAAATTCCAGAAGCTCGGCGGCCACATACCGCGCGGCGTGCTGATGGTCGGTTCGCCCGGGACCGGCAAGACCCTGTTGGCCAGGGCGATCGCGGGCGAAGCGAAGGTGCCGTTCTTCTCGATTTCCGGTTCGGATTTTGTCGAGATGTTCGTCGGCGTCGGCGCCTCCCGCGTGCGCGACATGTTCGATCAGGCCAAGAAACATGTGTTCCTGACCCGGGCCGAGGTCACGAGTATCGCTCTCGAGGACGACGGCGGGCTGTTGATCAGCGCAGACAACACCATGCTCGGCGGGGCGATCGAGGTCAAAGTCGACCTCGTC
>CALKKN010000302.1 GCA_937995275.1 uncultured Lysobacterales bacterium
GCTAAAGCCGCTCCTACAGCAGCTTGAGACGCCTGGCGCTTCCCCGCATAATCAGTGGTTAATGCCAGCGGCGGGAGCGCGCTTCGAATGGCCGGTCAGGCTGATTCCCTCAAATCCATCCTGTTTGCCCTGTTTGCCAACTCCGCCATTGCCGTGGCCAAGGGTGTGGCGGCCGTGGTTACGGGGTCGGGGGCCATGCTGGCGGAGGCCATCCACTCGGTGGCGGATGCCGGTAACCAGTTGCTGCTGATACTCGGCCTCCGCCAGACACGCAAACTGCCAACCGTCGATCACCCGCTGGGATTTGGCAAGAGTATTTACTTCTGGTCCTTCCTGGTGGCGGTGATCCTGTTCAGCATCGGCGGCATGTTTTCCGTCTACGAGGGCGTGCACAAGCTGCTGCACCCGGTTCCGCTGAGCCACCCCTGGGTGGCCATCGGCGTACTGGTCTTCGCCATCGTCGCCGAGGGCATATCGCTGTGGGGCTGCATGCGGGAAGTGAACAAGGAACGGCACGGGCGCAGCATCTTCCAGTGGTTCCGAACCAGCCGCACCAGCGCCCTGATCGTGGTTTTCGGGGAAGACATCGCCGCCCTGCTCGGCCTGGTGTTCGCCCTGATCGCCATCGCGGCTACGCTCGTGACAGGCAACCCGTTCTGGGACGCCGTGGGCACCGTTTCGATCGGCGTTTTGCTGCTCGTCGTGGCGGTTTTCATCGCGGTCGAGGTCAAGGACCTCCTGATCGGTCAGAGCGTGGAGCCGCGAATCCTGGAGGAGATGGAGGCATTTCTGCGCGCTCGCCCGGAAATCCGGGAATTGTTCAGCCTGCTGACGATGCAGTTCGGGCCCGATGCCATGGTTGCCGTCAAGGCGCGCATGGCGCCCACGGGCTCCGAGAGCCAGCTGATCGCCGCGATCAACACTGTCGAAACGGACTTCCGCAGCCGGTTTCCAAGCATCACCTGGCTGTTTTTCGAGCCCGATGTCGTCGACTGACCACCGCGGGACGGCTTTCGGCACCGTGGATTTCCTGACGACTCCCCCATCATGAATGATTCTCCTCGCGTCGGATTCGTCAGTCTCGGCTGCCCCAAGGCGCTGGTCGACTCGGAGCGGATCCTGACCCAGCTGCGTACCGACGGTTACCAGGTCAGCCCGGATTACGAAGGCGCCGACGTCGTCGTCGTAAACACCTGCGGTTTCATCGACAGCGCCAAGGCCGAATCGCTGGAAGCCATCGGTGAAGCCCTGGAGGCCAATGGCCGGGTCATCGTCACCGGCTGCCTGGGGGTCCACGAGGACGAGATCCGCGAGGTGCACCCGCGCGTGCTGGCCGTGACGGGGCCGCAACAGTACGAGGCCGTGGTCAACGAGGTGCACCGGCATGCGCCGCCGCCGGCCAACAACCCGTTTCTCGACCTCGTCCCGCCACAGGGCGTGAAGCTGACCCCGCGACATTATGCCTACCTGAAAATCGCGGAAGGCTGTAACCACCACTGCACCTTCTGCATTATTCCCTCGATGCGCGGCCGGCTGGTCAGCCGCGCGGCCGGCGACGTGCTGGGGGAGGCGGAGCGGCTGGTGGCTGCCGGCGTGCGGGAATTGCTGGTCATCTCCCAGGACACGTCGGCGTACGGCGCGGACCTGCGGTACCGGCTCGACTTCTGGGGCGGGCGCCCGGTGCGGACCCGGCTGCTCGAACTTTGCGAGGCGCTGGGCAGCCTTGGCGTCTGGGTTCGCCTGCACTACGTCTACCCGTATCCACACGTCGACGAGATTCTGCCGCTGATGGCCGACGGGCTGATCCTGCCGTATCTCGACGTGCCCTTCCAGCATGGCAGCCCGCGGGTACTGAAACGCATGCGGCGCCCCGCGGCCGCGGAGGACAACCTCGAACGGATAGCTGCCTGGCGCCGGATCTGCCCGGATCTTACGATCCGCAGTACCTTCATCGTCGGCTTTCCGGGGGAGACCGAAGAGGATTTCGACACCCTGCTGGACTTTCTCGAGCAGGCCCAGCTCGACCGGGTCGGCTGCTTCACCTACTCGCCGGTGGAGGGGGCGCGCGCCAACGAACTGGACGGCGCGGTCCCGGAGGACGTCAAAGAGGAGCGCTGGCATCGTTTCATGCAGACCCAGGCGGTCATCAGCCGCAACCGCCTGGCAAGCAAAATCGGTACCGTCCAGGATGCCATCGTCGACTCGGTGGACCCGGAAGGTGCCAGCGCCCGGAGCACCGCGGATGCGCCCGAAATCGACGGCGTGGTCCGCATACGCGACGGTCATGGTCTGTCCCCCGGGGCGATCGCCCGGGTCATGATCGAGGACTCGGACGACTACGACCTCGTCGGCCGCCTGGCCGACTGACGGACGCAGGGCCCCGCGGAAGCCCGATGGAAGGCGCCAGCCAAGTCATCCTGCGCAACGAAAACCGCCTGGCCGGGGAATCCCTGCTCGTCATCGATCCGTTGCGTGACATGCTGGCCGGGCGCCTGCAGCGGGATGGCCGCGAGGTACGCCTGTCGACTCAGGATTTCGCTGCTTTCCGTTGGCTCGAAGCTGCCGGGTTTGGTGCGTCCTTCGAGGCCGTCCCCGAGATCCGTGGCGAGGAGCGGACCCTCGTTGTGAACCTGCCGCGCGAGAAGGACCGCCTGGTCATGTTGCTGCATGCGCTCGCCGCGGGCATGAGCCGGACCGCGCGTCTCTGGCTGGTCGGCGAAAACCGCGCCGGAATCCGGTCCTCACCCCGCCATCTGCAGAGCTTTTTCGGTGCTGTGGAGCTACTCGACAAGGCCCGTCACTGCGCGCTCTACGAGGCCCGCGAACCCCTCTCTGAGCGTCCCTTCGAACTGGCGGAATACGAGATGCGCTGGTCGCTGAAGGCGGCCGGCAGGGAACTCCGGATGCTGACGCTGCCGGGGGTATTCGCGCACGGCCGGCTGGACAGTGGCACGGAAGTGCTGCTGGAGGCGCTTGCGCAACTGCGGCCGGCGGGGCGGGTGCTGGATTTCGCGTGCGGCAGCGGCGTCATCGGGATGGCAGCGATGCTTGCCGACGCTGACCTGGAACTCAGCCTGCTCGACAGTTCTGCGCTCGCGCTCGAATCCTGCCGGCGTTCGCTGCGCGAAAATGCCTTGCAGGCGACGCTCCTGCCTTCGGATGGCCTCACGAACGCGGCGGGCCGCTACGACTGGATCGTCAGCAACCCGCCGTTCCACCGCGGGGTGCGTAACGACCTCGGCGTGGCCGAGGACTTTTTTCGTGAAGCGGGAACTTTCCTGGCTGAAAACGGTAAAATAGTCGTCGTTTTCAACCGGCACCTGCCCTACCAGCAATGGCTGCAACGCGAATTTGCGCAGGTGGACCGATTGGACGCGAACGGAGGCTATGCCATCGTGCGGGCGAGCCACCCCAGGCCACGTTGCGGCAACCGGGCCTGAGCAGCTTGATCCGCCGGCTGGAAACGAGGAAATCGGCAAAGTGACCAATGTGATGACAATGACGGGAATAATTCGCCTCTGTACGGCAGGCGTGTGCGCGATGCTACTGGCTGCCTGCGCCGCCCAAACCACACCGCCCGACACCCCGGAGCCGGAGGAGAAGACTTACTCTTTCGAGCCCTGGGAAGGCGACGGCATGGAGATACCTCTCGACGGCAGCAGCCTCGAGGCCTTCGAAACGAGCCTGGCGCGGGTCGAGGCGCACACCAGCCCGGCGAGTTACAACACGCTGTTGAATGCGATCGAATACCTGTTGCTCTACGACCTCAGCGCCGGGCGGGATCGGGCCAAATTGGCGGCCAATCTCGACGGGTTGACCCCCAACGAAGTGATCGCGATGGTCGACTGGCAGAAACAGCCCGAAAGGGGCGGCAAGGCCGACACCAGCTCAGCTGATACCACGATCGAACTCTGACCCCGCTGGAGACCGACCGTCCCGGGGTTCGAGTGAACGGAAGATCCGCAACTACGACAGTGCACCGCAAGCGATGGCGGTGGGTTGCCGAGGAACGCCGCAGCCATGTGTGGAAAAACCGCGACCTATAACCTGAAATGGTCCGAGGTCTACGACTACGCTGCCGCGCTGACGCCGCCACCGGAGTTGCCGCCCGATCCTGCGAATCGGGTCAATATCTCCCCGTCCCGCCTGCGGCGCAAATCGGAGCCGGATTCCATGGTCTGGGAGACCCTGCCCGTCATTCACAGCTCGGAGCAGCCGGAACAGGCAGACCGGGCGGCCGAAGCGATCTGGCCGTTCCTGCCCGCCTATTCCGAGGGCCGGTTGCCGACCAACAGGCAGGGCCGGACGATTTCGACGGCCAACGCCAGGCTGCGCACGGAGGGCGCCCCGTTCGCGCCGACATTCATGGGGGCGTGGTCCGCCCGGTTCCGCGTGCTCGTGGTGGTGTCGTGGTTCTATGAGTTCGACAGCCGGGTCAGG
>CALKKN010000303.1 GCA_937995275.1 uncultured Lysobacterales bacterium
GAGCCAGCGGTTGATCAGCCGTTCGTCCAGCTCCAGGTGGAACTGCAGGCCGTAGGCATGGTGGCCGCAGCGAAACGCCTGGTTCTCGCAGGTAGCAGAGTGGGCGAGATGGAGCGCATCCCGGGGCAGGTCGAAGGTGTAGCCGTGCCACTGGAACACGGGGTGCGGTTCCGGCAGGGCGCAAAACAGCGGATCCGCTGCTGCGAGATGGGTTGGTTCGAGTTCATACCAGCCGATTTCCCATTGGTCCAGTGCCCGCACGCCGCCGCCGAGGGTGTAGGCGAGCAGCTGGGCGCCCAGGCAGATGCCGAGCACCGGCAAATCTCGCGATAACGCCTGCTCGATACAGCGCATTTCGACGTTCAGGTGAGGGTGGCGGTCGCCCTGGTCGGGCATCTGCGGGCCGCCCAGCACGATCAGGGCATCGTACCGGTCGACCTGCGGCTGGGCGTCGGGGTGGCGGTTGAAGTTGACGTAGCGGATGCGGTGGCCGCGGTTGCGCAGCATGGGGTCGAGCGTGCCCAGCGGCTCCGCCGCCACGTGCTGAAAGACCAGGACTTTCGCCATCGGCCGGACTTCAGCTGGCCGCGCGCACCTGCCCGTCGCCGCGCACGACCCACTTGTAGCTGGTCAGTTCCGGAAGCGCCATGGGCCCGCGCGCGTGCAGTTTCTGCGTGCTGATGCCGATTTCCGCCCCCATGCCGAACTGCCCGCCGTCGGTGAAGGCCGTCGAGGTGTTGGCGTAAACCGCCGCGGCGTCGACTTCGCGCAGGAACTTCCCGATGACCGCCGGATCCTCGGCGACAATGGCCTCGGAGTGGCGGGAGCTGTAACGGTCGATGTGGTCGAGCGCCTCGTCGAGGCCGGCAACCGTTCGGATGGACATCTTCAGCGACAGGAACTCCTGGCCGAAGTGTTGCTTGTCGGCGTGGTTCAGCGTCCCCGCGTAATGGCCGTCCAACGCGGCATAGGCCGCCTCGTCGGCAAACACCTCGACGCCGTGCCCCTCGCCCATCTCCTGCATCAGGCCAGGCAGCTCGGGCAGAAGGTCCCGGTGGATCACCAGCGTGTCCAGGGCATTGCAAACGCTGACGCGGCGAGTCTTGGCATTGGTGATGATGGCGCGGGCCTGGTCGGGGTCGGCGCTGGCGTCGACGTAGGTATGCACGATACCCGCGCCGGTCTCGATCACCGGAATCCGCGCGTTGTCCCGTACGAAATCGATCAGTCCCTTGGAGCCCCGTGGAATGGCCAGGTCGATGTACTCGACGGCCTGCAGGATGTGCGGCAGCCATTCGCGTTCGGGCGGCGCCAGGAAAACCGCATCCGGGTCGAGGCCGTTTTCGGCGAGCACCTTGTGCATCAGGTGCACCACGACCCGGTTGGTGTCGCGGGCATCGCTGCTGCCTTTCAGCACGCAGGCGTTGCGGGTTTTCAGGCACAGGGCGAAGACGTCGAAGGTCACATTGGGCCGCGATTCGAAAATCACCGCAATCACGCCCATCGGCACCCGGACCTTGCTCAGTTGCAGCCCGTTGTCGAGCGTCCGTTCCTCCAGCACTTCACCCACCGGCGAAGGCAGGTCGGCGACGCAGCGCAAATCTTCGCAGATCGCCCGCAGGCGCCCCTCGTCGAGCAGCAGGCGGTCGTACTTCGGATCGCTCTCCGGCATGCGGGACAGGTCGCTGCGATTGGCCTGCAGGATGTCGGCGGCGGTCGCCAGGGCCCGGTCGGCCAACCCGTAAAGCACGGTCCGGATGGTTTCGTCGTCGCTGCGCGCCAGGCTGCGCGAGGCCTGGCGTGCCGCGGCCAGGCCCTGTTCGAGGTAGGTTTGCGGGTCCTGCATGTCCAGGTTGGGCTCCGGGTTCATGGTTTGCCTTCAGTGCAGAAGATACAGGTAATCGTAATGAATCAGGGGCTTTTGTCCACGTTTTCCCATCAGGCGGCGGGCTTCCTTGTGATCGTAACGCGCGCGTCCGCAGCCCAGGACCTCGCCGGCCGCGTTGCGGACCTGGATCACGTCGCCGGTGCTGAAGCGCCCTTCGACCGCTTCCACCCCGACCGGCAGCAGGCTGGTCAGGCGCGAGCGATCGAGCAGGGCGCTCTCGGCGCCGGTGTTGACGGTCACCGAGCCGGTCGCATGCGCATCGGCGCTGGCCAGCCAGCGTTTGGCCGATGACGCCTCGCCCTGCGGCGGGAACCAGGTGCCCGCGCCACGGTCGCCTACGACGCGCAGCAGGATGTCCGGTTCGCTGCCGGAGGCAATCACCACCCCGGTGCCCAGGCGCGCAGTCTTCAGGGCGATGGCCAGCTTGCTGTGCATGCCGCCGCGGCCGAGGGTGGAGGCGCCCCGCTGAACGATGTCGTCGACCTGGTGCCTGCTGTCGTCCCAGGTGTCGATGCAGCGCGTCGCCGGATCGTCGGGGTCGCCGTCGAATACGCCCGGAACCGTGGTCAGCAGGCACAGCAGGTCGGCGTTGACCATGCCGGCCAGCAAGCCGGCCAGCTCGTCGTTGTCGGTGAACATCAGCTCGGTAATGGCGACCACGTCGTTTTCATTGACCACCGGCACGACGCCGGCGGCGAGCAGGGCCTCGATACAACCGCGCATGTTCAGGTAATGCCGACGGGTCTGAAAGTCACTCTTGCTGGCCAGCACCTGGGCCACCATCAGCCCGTGCTGTTCGAACAGTTCGCGATAAGTCTCCATCAGCCGCACCTGGCCCGTTGCGGCCAGCACCTGGTTGCGCGCGACGGGGTCGTTGATGCGTGCCAGCCGCTCGCCGGCGATGCCGGTGCCGGCGGCCACCGCGCCCGACGAGACCAGCAGCAGCTGATGGCCCTGCTTCGCCAGCCGGCCGAACTGGCCGACCAGGTTCGTCATGACCTCCTGGTTCAGCGTGCCCTGCGGGCCGCACAGCACCTGGCTGCCGATCTTGACGACGATACGTTCGCTCACGTCAGTCTCCGCCGGCGGCTGCTAGAGGCCGAGCACCTCGACTCCCTGCTCGAACACGATATCCACCGGTATGGATGCCGCGGCCAGACGATCCAGATCGGCCTGCAGCTGCGGCCCCACCCGGCCCATTTCCTCGACCAGCGCGGCGACGCCGGCGTAGTCGCCGTCGCCCTGCAGGGTGAGGATACGCTCGCCGAGGTCGCGCACGGCCCGTTCGAACGCGGGCACGTTGACGCGGTAGGTCCCGGTGGCCTCGTCGTGCGTGAAGGCGCCGGCGCGCTCGAAGAAGTTGAAGCGGATCATGTTGGCCACGCCGTGCGCGCTGCTGGCGCCGAAGCGCACCGAGCGGAAGATGCCGGCCATGAAGGTGACGTAGTCGTCCATCAGCTCGCCCTCGGTGATCTCGCCCTTCTCGCGCAGCTTCTGCACCATGTAGAGGCCCAGGATGTCGGCCTTGCCCTCCTCCAGCGCCGAGGCGTGTTCCTTCAGCGCCTGCCGCACGGTGCCGCTGCCGTCGAGCGTGTTCTTGATGCCCAGCCCGTGGGCGACCTCGTGGAACATCGTGTTGCCGAAGAAGGAATCGAAGGTGACGTGCTGGCGCTGGTCCTCGGCGATCAGCATGTCGGCGATCGGCACCAGGATCTGGTTGTACTTGGCCAGCATCGCGTTCTTGAGCTGCAGGCGGCGCGTGCCTTTTTCGAGCTGGACCTGCTCGTCGTTCGGCAGGTTGATGGCGATGGTCTTGGAACCCGCGTTGCAGTGGCCGGCGTAATAGACCACGTCGTAGGCGTTCAGATCGGCGTCGGAGCCGGGCGTCTCCTGTTTGTAGGCGTCCGGCACCGGCAGGCCGGTCTGCAGCTCGGGCAGGTACTTCGCAAAGCGCGCGAGGCGCTCGCTCCAGGCCAGGTCCTTGATCAGCACGTAGGACTCGTAGGCGGCGCGGTAGCCGAACAGTTGGTCCTCGTAGGTTTCGATCGGGCCGATGACCAGCTCAATCGGGTTGTTCTTCATGTCCATCCAGGCCATGTCGGACGGCTGGAAGACGTCGGATTGCAGGGCGTCGGCCCGCATCCTCAGGTAATTCGCAAACTCGGCGTCGCTGGCGAGCTCGGCGGCCTGGCGCAGCAAGCCCGCGGCGGCCTCGAGCTGCGGCGCATACGCCTCGCTGTACGGCAGCAGAACCAGGTCGCCCGCCTCGTCGCGGCGCACCAGCGTGTAAAGCCCGTCCTTGCCTTCCTGTTCCCAGGCTTCGAACTCTGCCTTCGTCAGGTCGGCCGGGTAGAACTGCGCGCCGGGCGGCTTGGCGCCATATTCTTCGACAAACGGCTGGTCGGCCGCCAGGCGGTCCCAGGGGCCGTAGTTGATATCCGCGAACCGGCGCGCCGCGGGATCGGCGATACCGGCCAGGAAGGGCCCGGGTTCGCCATAGGCCTGCAGCCAGAACAACTCGTCCATGATTTTCGACGCCTCGATCAGCAGGACGATCATCTGTTTCTGATTGGCATCCAGGTGCTTGAGGTCGGCGCTCAGGCGCACGTCGGCATAGATGTCGAAGCGCGAGGGCTGCTCGGCCGGCGCCTCGGTAACAGCCGCCACCGGTTCGGCGGCCGGTTCCTGCGGCGCCGCGGGGGCGGGGGGTTCGGACTGCTGACAGGCGGCCAGGAACACAAGGGTCGATGCCGCCGTTAGGACTGCGCTGCGCATGGCAAATCTCCCGGAAAACTTTCACTGTTGCAAACGCTTTATGATATCAGAGCCGGCTGGATCGGTGTCCGGGGCGCACGAACCCGAGGGTGGCCGCGCGGCCGTTGGAAAACGGGCCGCACCGCCCCCATTTAACCCCGCATCTCGTATAATCGACCGGATTCGAAGGGTACGGACCCATGCCAATTTACGAATACCAATGCAATGCCTGCGGGCATGAACTGGAAAAGATCCAGCGCATGAGCGACGCGCCCTTGACGGACTGCCCCGACTGCGACCAGCCGGAGCTGCGGCGTCTGGTGTCGGCGGCCGGTTTCCGCCTGAAAGGCGGCGGCTGGTATGAAACGGATTTCAAGAAGGACGGCAGAAAGAACCTGCACGATTCCCATGCCGGCGGAAAGGCCGCGGGCGCGTCGAAGGACGCGGCCTCGAAGCAGCCCGCCAAGCCCGCAGAAGCGGCCAAGACGACGAGCGCGACCTCGGCGGCCAAGCCGAACGCAGCCTGAGGGCCGCGTGCCGCCGCCGAAACGGGCAGCCCCCGCGGATAAACGCCAACCACGATTCCAGGAATTTCCCCATGCGCACCCATCTCTGCGGTGAAACAGACGAGCGACTCGCGGGCCAGCCGGTCACCCTGTGCGGCTGGGTCGACCGCCGGCGCGACCTCGGCGGCCTGATTTTCATCGGCCTGCGCGACCGAGCCGGTGTGGTGCAGGTGGTGGTCGAGCCGGACAGCCCCGTGTTCGCGGACGCGGAGTCGCTGCGCAACGAGTATTGCGTGCGCATCGGGGGCACGGTGCGGATGCGCCCCGAAAGCCAGTGGAACGAGGCGATGGCGACCGGCAAGATCGAGGTCGTGGCCGACACGGTCGAACTGCTCAACGCTTCGGCGCCGATGCCCCTGCTGATGACGGACGAGGACGGCGAGGAGGTGCGCCTGAAATACCGCTACCTCGACCTGCGCCGGCCCCGCATGCAGCACAATCTGCGTCTGCGGGCGCGCCTGTACCGGGCCATCCGACACAGCCTCGACGACCAGGGGTTCACCGAGCTGGATACGCCGATTCTGACCAAGGCCACGCCGGAGGGCGCGCGGGATTATCTCGTGCCCGCCCGTGTGCAGCCCGGCCAGTTTTACGCGCTGCCGCAGTCGCCGCAGTTGTTCAAGCAGCTGTTCATGATGGCGGGCATGGATCGTTACTACCAGATTGCGCGCTGTTTCCGCGACGAGGACCTGCGCGCCGACCGCCAGCCGGAGTTCACCCAGCTCGACATCGAGATGGCGTTCGTCGAAGAACCGGACGTGCAGAACCTCTCCGAGACCATGATGAGGGAAGTTTTCCGGGAGACCCTGGACGTCGAGTTGCCCGATCCCTTCCCGCGCCTCACCTGGCGCGGGGCCATGGAGCGCTACGGTTCCGACAAACCCGACCTGCGCATCCCGTTGGAGCTGGTTTCGGTCGACGAGCACGTGGCCCACGTCGAATTCAGGGTCTTTGCCGGACCCGCCAACGACGAGGGTTCACGCGTGGCTGCCCTGCGGGTGCCGGGCGCTGCCGGGTTGTCGCGCAAGCAGCTCGACGACTACGCCGGCTACGCGGGCCGATACGGCGCGCGTGGCCTGGCCTGGATCAAGGTCAACGACGCGGCGGCCGGCCTCGACGGCCTGCAATCGCCGATCGCGAAGTTCCTGGACGAGCAGGCCTGGCAAGGCATCTCGGCGGCGACCGGAGCGGCCAGCGGCGACCTGCTGTTCTTCGGCGCCGGCGACTGGCTGACCGTCAGCACCTTCATGGGCGCGCTGCTGGTCAAGGTCGGGCGTGATCTCGGGCTCGTCGGGGAAGGCTGGCAGCCGCTCTGGGTCACCGAGTTCCCGATGTTCGAGTGGGACGACGACGAGGGCCGCTTCCTGGCCATGCACCACCCGTTCACGGCGCCCGCCGGGAACGACGCCGAGGCGCTGGCCGCGGACCCCGCCAACGCCCTGTCCAAGGGCTACGACATGGTGCTCAACGGTGCCGAGATCGGCGGCGGTTCGATCCGTATCCACCGCCCCGAGATGCAGCAGGCCGTGTTCTCGCTGCTGGGCATTGGCGAGAAGGAGGCGCAGCAGAAATTCGGCTTCCTGCTGGAGGCCCTCCGTTACGGCTGCCCGCCGCATGGCGGCATCGCCTTCGGCCTGGACCGCATCGCCGCGCTGATGGCCGGCGAGGAATCGATCTGCGACGTGATCGCCTTCCCGAAGACCACCACGGCGCAGTGCCTGCTGACCGGCGCGCCGTCCCGGGTGCCCGAAGAACAGGTGGCCGAACTGCACATCAGAACCGTCGGCGACGACGAATAGGCCGCAGCCGGGCAGCGCCTTGAGTTCCGTGCCCGGCAATTCCCCGCCGCATCCGGAACGTATCGGGGTGGCGGCCGCCCTGGCCGCATACATCTTCTGGGGCCTGGCGCCGATCTACTTCAAGTGGATCGATGCGGTGCCGCCGCTGGAGATCATCGCGCACCGCATACTCTGGTCGATTCCTTTCCTGGCGGGTTTCCTGCTGCTGCGCGACGGCCGGCGCTTCTGGTCGCGCATGCGCCTGCCCCTGCGCTCGATTGCCGTGCTGCTGCTGTCCGGAACCCTGGTGGTGGCGAACTGGCTGATCTTCGTCTGGGCGGTGGTCAACGGGCAGGTCCTGTCCACCAGCCTGGGTTACTTCATCGGCCCGTTGGTGAACTTCCTGCTGGGTTTTCTGTTCCTGCACGAGCGCATGACGCGCGTGCAGCGGCTCGGCGTGCTGATCGCCGCCTCCGGGACGGTCTATCTGGGCTGGTATCTCGGCGCGGCGCCCTGGATTTCGCTCGGCCTGGCTTTCTCCTTCGGCTTTTACGGCCTGGTGCGCAAGGTCCTCGATGTCGGGCCGATGGTGGGGCTGTTGTGGGAGACGCTGCTGCTGTCGCTGCCGGCGGTGGCCTTCCTGGCCTGGTCGGCGGAGCGGGGCCGGCTGTACTTCGGCAGCACGGCCGGTGTCTCCCAGGACCTGCTGCTGGCCCTGGCCGGACTGGTCACCGTGCTGCCGTTGATCTGGTTCAACATCG
>CALKKN010000304.1 GCA_937995275.1 uncultured Lysobacterales bacterium
GCACTCACAAATCTCACTTGCCTGCCGGATTACGGTAAACTTCCAGTCATCGGATTTACGGAGCACAAAGATGGGAATTGGTGGAATCAGCATGTGGCAGTTACTGATACTGCTGCTGATCGTCGTGCTGGTGCTCGGCACCAAACGTCTGCGCAACATGGGCGGCGACCTCGGCGCCGCGGTGAAAGGTTTCCGCAAGGGTATGGAGGAAGGCAAGGAAGAGGAAACGCTCGAGCCCGACCAGATAACGGCTGAGAAAAGCGCGGAGGCCGGCGCCGAGGAACCGGCGAAGACCAAGGATACCGCCAGCTGATCCACGACCATGTTTGACGTCGGCTTCGCGGAGATCCTGCTCCTGACGGTCGTGGGTCTCCTGGTGCTGGGTCCGGAACGCCTGCCGCGCGTGGCGCGGACCCTCGGCGGCATGGCCCGCAAGGCCCGCAGCAGCTGGCTCAGCCTGAAACGCTCGATCGAAGCCGAAATGCGGGCTGAAGAGCTCAAGGAGCCGCTCCGGCACTTTCAGCAAGACATCAAGTCGACCGTGGATGACATCAAAACCGGGGTGAGTGAGGGAATCGGCACGGCCACGGGCCCCGGCGCCGCAACGCCCAAACCGAACGAGAAGCCCACCGCTCCCGATGACGGAGACTAATCCAAACGACAAGGAACTCAGCTTCCTCGAACACCTGGTCGAGCTGCGCAGCCGGCTGTTGAAGGCATGCCTGGCGGTGCTCGTCATTCTGCTCGTCCTGCTGCCGTTCGCCCGCCGGCTGTATGCGCTGCTGGCGGCGCCCCTGACCGCCGTGCTCCCGGAAGACAGCAGCATGATCGCCATCGACGTGGCGTCGCCCTTCCTGACCCCGTTCAAGATGGCTCTGCTGCTGGCATTGATCCTGGCCATCCCGATCGTCCTGTACCAGCTATGGGCGTTCGTGGCGCCCGCTCTGTACCGCGAGGAAAAACGCCTGGCGCGGCCGCTGCTGTACACCAGCGTGTTCCTGTTCTACGCCGGGTGCGCCTTTGCGTACTTCGTCGTGTTCCCGCTGGTATTCGGCTTTTTCACGCGGGTGGCGCCGGAAGGCGTGACGGTCATGACCGATATCAGCAAGTACCTCGATTTCGTGATGACGCTGTTCCTGGCCTTCGGCATCACCTTCGAAGTGCCCATCGCGACCATCATCCTGGTCGCCACCGGCATGACCACCATCGAACAACTGTCGAAAATCCGTGCCTACGTGCTGGTGGGCGCCTTCGCCCTGGGCATGCTGCTGACACCGCCCGACGTGATTTCGCAAACGCTGCTGGCGCTGCCGATGTGGCTGCTGTTCGAGGTCGGTATCCTGATGTCCCGCATCCTGCTGCCCCACCGCAGATTCCGCACGCAGGAGGCCGGCGACCAGGCCAGCAGCGAGGCCGGTGATCAGGCCAGCAGTTGACCGTCGTCAGCCGGCGGTTTTTCCGGCCCCACGGCGATGCCGAAGATATCCCGGAAGGCGCAGTACTGAGTTCCGAACAGCATCAGCTGAAACAGCATCAGCAGTATCATGATGATCGCTATCGTCAGCATGGCCAGCACGCCGCCCGTGCCTGACATACTGAGCAGCACGGCGCTGACGACCCCCAACGGCAGCGCCAGCAACACCAGGCCACAGCCCAGCAATAGAAACGGCTGCCAGTTGACGACCAGGCCCTTGAGGCCGACGGCCAGCGCCGACCCCAGCTTGCGATTGCCGAACCAGATCAGCGGAATGGTGAAGTAACTGAGCGTGCCGCTGACCGCCACGCCCACCGCCAGGGCCAGCACCATGCGCCCCAGCGCCTCCTGGTCCAGCGCGGCGACCGCATTGACGTCACCCTGTTCCAGGCGCTCCATCAGGGCGGGATCCATTGCCCCCTCGCTGCCGGAGAGCAGCAGCGAGATACAGAGCACGCCCACTGCGAACACCAGGGCGCCCATGGCCAACAAACGGCCGCTGTGCGCTGCGGAGGTCAGCGGCTTGAACAGCAGCCGGATATCCGGCTGGCCGCCGCGCGCGGTCACGTGGAAGGCCTCCAGCAGGCCGGCGGTCAGCCCGGGCACGGAAATGATGATCAGCAAGCCGATCACCGGGAGCTGGGAAAGACCCAGTATCAGTTGCATCAGCACGCCGATCAGCAACAGCCGGCCCGCCTGCAGCCGCAGCAGTGCCAGGCTCTGGGCCAGCCAGGCGAAGCCGTGGCCGGCCGGCACGCGCCGCGGTGTCGATGCGGGGTCGGGTGCCATCGCCTAGTTTCTGACCGCCGCGAATTCGCGGGCTGCCGCACTCCAGCGCACGGCGTTGTGCATGGCTTCGATCACCTGCTCCGGCTCGTCTACCACTGACCACATCTGCAGGTGCTTTTCGGACATGAATCGTTCGTTGACGCTGTGCTGCAAAAAATCGACGAAGCGGTCGAAATAGCGCCGCGTGTTGACCAGTACGACCGGGCCGAGGTATAGGCCCAGCCGCTTCAGCGTCAGCACCTCGAAGACTTCTTCGAACGTGCCGCTACCGCCGGGCAACGAGACCACCGCTTGGGAATCCGCGATCATCCGATGCTTGCGCTCCCGCATGTCGGCTACCACTTCCAGCCGGCTGAGGCTCTTGTGCCCGTGCTCGACCGTGTTGAGGAAATGCGGAATCACGCCGTGTACGTGCGCGCCCTCCGTCAGGGCATTGTCCGCCATCGCGCGCATCAATCCGACGCCGCCGCCGCCATAGACGATTTCCAGCCCGGCACGCCCCAGGACCGTGCCCAGGCGCGCCGCCGCATCATAGTACGCCGGGGCCAGCGCATTACTCGAGGAAGCGTATACCGTGACGCGCTTGATGGTTTCCGGTGCCTGGCTCGATCGGCTGTCCACGATTCTGCTCCGTCGCTGGCCGGCATGCCGGCTGGGTCTTGGAAGTCCGCTATTGTAATATGAACCGTTGGCAAAGGAGTCTCCAATTGAACCAGCGGCCCATCGACCTCAACCGTTCGCCCCTGACCGATTCGCCGGTGTCCTTCGGCATCATCCTGGTCTGTGCGCTTGCCTATCTGACCCGGTTCCAGCCGGCGGTGCTGGCGCTCTGGCCGCTGGAGAGCGGTTATTTCCTGCCCTGGCAGGTGCTGAGTTACTCGCTGCTGCACGGCAGCTTCAACCACCTGTTCTTCAACATGTTCGCGGTGTGGATGTTCGGCACGCCCCTCGAACGCTCGTGGGGTAGCCGGCGGTTTGTTCTGTACTACGCGACCTGCGTCGCCGGCGCGGCGGCGATGCAGTTGGGCGTGCAATTGTTCGAAGGCGGGATCTACCCGACTATCGGCGCCTCGGGCGGTGTGTTCGGGTTGCTGCTGGCGTACGGCGTCATGTGGCCCAACAACCGGATTTTCCTGCTGTTCTTCCCCGTGCCGGTCAAGGCCAAGTGGTTCGTGCTGATCTACGGCGGCATCGAGCTTCTGCTGGGTTTCAGCCGCGCCATGCCCGGCATTGCCCATTTCGCGCATCTCGGCGGCATGCTGTTCGGCGCCCTGCTGCTCTACCGCTGGGGCTGGCGGCCGGGCATGACCTGGCGACGCTGACCTCGCTGTCCCGGCGGCGGCGCGGTTCAGCCACAGCCGCCTGGCTGCTCAGTCTTCGAGTACGAAGGTGACCTTCAGGATGACGCGAAAATCGGTCACGTGCCCGTGGGCGTCGCAGGCGACTTTCTGACCTTCAACCCAGGCGCCACGTACGTTTTTGAGCGTCTTGCTGGCGCGCTTCAGGCCCTTGCGAACGGCATCCTCGAATGATTCCGGCGACGAGGCGATGATTTCGGTGACTCTGGCGACTGACATGACGAATGCTCCTGCTTGATCCGCTCAATTGGCTGCTATAAATCATCTTACGCCGCCATGGCTCCTTTTCCACCCATCGCGGCCGGTCGTCATTAATCAAAGCGGTTCGGGCGGAACGGATTGCCCACGTAAAAGTAGACCGCCGCATCGCCGCTGTCGCTGTAGCCGGCCGCAAGATAGACCGGGCCGATGGGTGACTCGGCGCCGATGAACAGGCTGCCGGAGTAACGCAGGTCGTCCAGCCCGATATCGCGGCTCAGGTTCCAGACGTTCCCGGCCTCGATCGTCAGCCCCGCGTACGCGGGAAAAAACTGGATATCGTTGAGGCGGCGATACAGCGCCAGGCTGAGCAAACCCACATGCCGGCCGGACAGCTGGTCGGGCGCCAGCCCCGACAGCCTGCCGAGTCCGCCCAGCTGGTACCAGCGCTCCAGCGGCGCCGCATCGTCGAAACTGTAGCCGGCTTCGTAGCTCAGGGTGGCCGTGTTTCTGCCGTGGGTCAGCACCAGACTGCCGGCCGCGGCGGCCTGCTGGTAGTCGAGCGCCGCCCCCAGGCTCTCGTCCGCGTACCGGTAGGACAGGTTGTGCAACATGCCGGACGTTGGAAAATACAGGCTGTCCACGCTGTCGTGCTGGTACCCCAGCACCAGCTCGCCGAGGTCGACCTGGTCGTCGTAGGGGACCGGCAGGAAACCGGTAATCAGATCGGCTTCGGCGCGTCCGAAGCGGTAATCTAGCCGAAGGCGGTCGGTCGTGCCGAAGTTGCGGCCGATGCCCAGCCAGGCGTCCCAGCCCCCGACTTCGAATTCGGCCAGCCGCGCGTCATCCGCCCACAGGTTGAAGTTGCGCCGCAGCCACCTGATCTTTGGATTGACGAACCACTGCGCAGTCAGGTCGACCGGCTGATAGATATCGAAGCGCAACTCGTCCTCACGCCCGAAGGAGGTGACGACCCGCAGTTCACCACCGAGCGAGTTCAGCGCATTGCGTGTGTAGCCGGCGCCGATCTTGAAATTGCTGCTGCCGGAAAAGTCGTTGGCCAGTTCCAGGCCGAATTGCAGGTAATTGGGGCCCCATGGGCGCGCCCGGGCGTTGATTATGACGCCCTGTTCGCCGGCTTCGTTCTCGGCCAGGTCGTAGGTGACGGATTCGAACACGTCCAGACTGTAGATGCGGTCCAGGCTCCGATCGAGCTCGTCCATGTCCAGGGGCTGGCCGACCTGGGCCGCCAGCCGGGAGCGGACCAGTTCGTCGTTCAGAACAGAATTATTCCGGATTTCCACGAAATCCACCGGCTTCGCCGTATCCGCCTGCACCAACCGTTCGGCGGCCCGCGGCCGCGGCTCCCCGGCGCCGGACAAGCCGGCAAGCCGATCCTGCTCGGACCGGGCGGCCTCCTCGCCGAGCGGCACGATCTTCCAGGCGCCCTGGAAATCCGCCGCACTGAAGTCACCCAGTTCCGGAACGATCAGGATGTCCTCCGGCCCCAGCGAAGCGATCTGCTGATCGGTCGTGCGGCGCGTGAGGAAGTTGGTCAGCTGTTCGGTGACGCTAAGCACCGATGTCAACTGCTCCTCTTCCAGCATCGGCGTGGAAATATCCACCGCGATGACCACGTCTGCGCCCATCTCGCGCGCCACGCTGACCGGCAGGTTGTTCGCCATGCCGCCGTCCACCAGGATGCGCCCTTCGATCCGGACGGGGTCGAAAACGCCCGGCACCGACATGCTGGCGCGCAGGGCGTCGGCCAGGCTGCCCTGCGACAGCACCACTTCCTCGCCCGTGACGAGGTCCGTCGCCACCGCCCGGAACGGGATCGGGAGGGCGTCGAAATCACGAATCTTCACCACCGGCCGCAGGATACGCTGGAAAATCTGGTCCAGGTGCTGGCCCTCGATCGCGCCCAGCGGGGCCTGGAATCGCCCGTCGTTGTAGCCCAGCCGGTAGGGAATCAGGAACTCGGACTCCAGTTCCTTCTTGCGCATGGTCCGGTCCCGGCGGTCCGGATTGTCGGTCAGCGCCCGGTTCCAGTCCGTTTCGACGAGCAGCCGCTCGATCTCGTCGGCGCTGTAACCCGCTGCGTAGAACCCGCCGATGATCGCGCCCATGCTGGTGCCCGCGATGCAGTCAACCTCGATGTTCAACTCCTCCAGCACCCGTAGCACGCCGACGTGCGCGCCCCCCCGGGCGCCGCCGCCGCTGAGCACCAGGCCTACCTTTATTCGACTATCGTCATATTGGGCCAGGATCGGAATGCTATAAAATGCTGAAAGCAGCATGAGGGAAGCCAGTCTTCTGAACTTCATGGGGCTCTCCTGCAGACGAATTCTGCGTTCACTGCCGAGCGATTGCGCTCGTGGCAGTCGGGGAAAGGCCCCGGATTGATCCGGAGCAGGTTCTGAATTCGTGCCTGCCGTTAGACTAGCCCAAGACTTGAGCAACCAAAAGGTTTCGACATGAACGACATCTATCCCGTACCTGAATCCGCTGCGACGAGGGCCCTCATTGACGAGGCCGAATACGAGCACCTGTACAAGGAATCCATCGACAACGGCGAGGCTTTCTGGGCCGAGACGGCGAAGCGCCTGGACTGGGTGCGCTTCCCTACAAAAATCAAGGACGTGTCGTTCGACCGCTCCGACCTGCACATCCGCTGGTTCGAGGACGGCGTGCTGAACGCCTGCTACAACTGCATCGACCGGCACCTCGAAACGCGGGGCGACCAGACCGCCATCATCTGGGAGGGCGACGACCCCGCGCGCGACGCGCACATCACCTACCGGGAACTGCACCGGCGCGTCTGCCGCATGGCCAACGTGCTGAAGAAGCGGGGCGTCAAGAAAGGCGACCGGGTCACGATCTACATGCCCATGATTCCGGAGGCGGCGACCTCCATGCTGGCCTGCGCCCGCATCGGGGCCATCCATTCGGTCGTCTTCGGCGGTTTTTCACCGGATGCGCTGGCCGGCCGGATCATCGACTGCGATTCGAACGTGGTCATCACCGCCGACGAGGGCCTCCGCGGCGGACGCATTGTGCCCCTGAAGAAGAACGTCGACGCTGCCTGCGCGGTGCCTGGCGTTCTGGACAGCCTTCAGTCCGTGCTCGTGGTGCGCAACACCGGGGGCGACATCGACTGGCACGACGGCCGCGATTACTGGTACCAGGACGAAGCGGAGACGGTGGCCGACGATTGCCCCGTTGAGGAAATGAACGCCGAAGACCCGCTGTTCATTCTCTACACCTCCGGTTCGACCGGCAAACCCAAGGGCGTGCTGCACACGACCGGCGGCTACCTCGTCTACGCCGCCTACACGCACGAGATCGTCTTCGACTACCACCCGGGCGACATCTATTGGTGCACCGCAGACGTCGGCTGGGTGACCGGGCACAGCTACATCGTCTACGGCCCGCTGGCGAACGGCGCCATCACGATGATGTTCGAAGGTGTGCCGAACTACCCCAGCCCCAGCCGGTTCTGGGAAGTCTGCGACAAGCACCATGTCAACATCTGTTACACGGCGCCGACCGCCATCCGCGCGCTGATGCGCGAGGGCGACGATCCGGTCCAACAAACCTCGCGCAAGTCCCTGCGCCTGCTGGGCACCGTCGGCGAGCCGATCAATCCGGAAGCCTGGTCGTGGTATTACAACGTGGTCGGCGAGGGGCGCTGCCCGATCGTCGACACCTGGTGGCAGACGGAAACGGGCGGCATCCTGATCAGCCCGCTGCCCGGCGCCACAGCGCTCAAACCGGGCTCCGCCACCAAGCCGCTGCCGGGCATCAAACCGGCGTTGTACGACGAGAAAGCCAACCCTCTGCCGACCGAGGGGCCGGCCTCCGGCCTGCTGGCGATCACGGATAGCTGGCCCGGGCAGATGCGCACCGTATACGGCGATCACCAGCGTTTCGTCGACACCTACTTCGCAACCATTCCCGGCACGTATTTCACCGGTGACGGTTCGCGCCGCGACGAGGACGGCTATTACTGGATCACCGGCCGGGTCGACGACGTGCTGAATGTTTCCGGCCACCGGCTGGGAACGGCCGAGATCGAAAGCGCCCTGGTCGCGCACGGAGCGGTCGCCGAAGCCGCGGTCGTCGGGTACCCGCACGACATCAAGGGCGAAGGCATCTACGCCTATGTCACGCTGGTCGCCGGCGCCGAGTCCTCCGACGAATTGCGGGCGGAACTGCGCCAGTGGGTGCGCAAGGAAATCGGCCCGATCGCGACGCCGGACCTGATGCAATGGGCGCCCGGCCTGCCCAAGACCCGTTCCGGCAAGATCATGCGCCGCATTCTGCGCAAGATCGCCGCCAACGACTACGGCAACCTGGGGGACACCTCGACCCTGGCTGAACCGGACGTCGTCGCGCAGTTGATCGACAATCGCATGAATCGCTGAGGCGATTGCCGCCCCCGCCCGGCGTCATGGCGTCGGGCGGGCTGGATTTCTCCGTGACCACGCTCTGCAAGGTTTACCGTTCCGGCAAACGGGCGGAAACGTACCTCTACCTGGCGCACGACCGGGAATTCGAGGATTTGCCGGACGACCTGCGCCGCACGTTCGGAGTGCCCGAATTCGTAATGCACCTGCGGCTTGCGCCCGGGCGCCGGCTGGCCCGCGTTGCGGTGGAACAGGTCCTCGCGGCGCTCGGCAAACAGGGATATTTCCTGCAGCTGCCGCCGGAGCTGCCGATCGAGGAAGAAATCGCGCGCCGCCTTTCCTGAGACTTCAGATCACCACGTTGAACGGCTGCCCGGCCGCAAACGCCTGTACGATCCGGGTCAGCTGATCGAGCGCCGCCTGCCGCCCCCGCTTGCTGGCCCAGGCGTTGTGCGGTGTCAGCAACAGGTTGGGGATGTCGGCGGCCAGCAGGGGATGATCGGGCGGCGGCGGCTCCGAGGTCAGCGTGTCCACCCCGGCGCCGCCGATATCGCCGGCGCGCAGGGCGTCGGCCAGATCCCGTTCGTTGACGATGCCGCCCCGCGCGGTGTTGATCAGGATGGCATCGCTCTTCATCGAAACGAGCTCGCCGCGGGCTACCAGGTTCCGGGTTTCATCCGTCAGCGGACAGTGGATGCTGAGCACGTCGGCCCGACGCACTACGTCTTCGAATGGCAGCCGGCCGGGGCGCGCCCGGCGGCCCTTGCGTTCCGCCACCAGGACCTTCATGCCCAGGGCACCGGCCGCCGCTGCCGCGGCCCGGCCGAGTGTCCCGTAGCCGATCACGCCGAATTTCAGCCCGGCGGCCTCGCGGATGGGGCGTTCCTGCAGGCAGAACTGCCGGGCTTCGCACCACTCGCCCTGGCGCACCCGCTGCCAGTACCAGGGCTGCCCGGTCAACAGGTTGAGCATCAGGGTCACAGTGTGTTGCGCGACCGCCCCGGTGCAGTAGTCGCGAATGTTGCAGACCGTAACGCCGGCGTGCCGGGCGGCCTCCGGATCGACGATGTCGGTGCCGGTCGAGGCCACGGCCACCAACCGCAGCTCGCTGGCGCCGGCCAGCGCGGCGCCATCCAGGCGACACTTGTTGGTGACCACGACCTGGGCGCCGCGGACACGCTCGGGGATGTCGGCCGGTTCGGTGAACGGGTGCCAGTCCCACTCCGGCAGGCAGGCGTCCAGGCCGGTGCGGTCGAGGTCGCCGCGATCCACCGTCTCGAGGTCGAGAAACACGCCCTTTTCAAGTGTCACGGAGCCGTTCTGCACGGTCGATACCGCCGACTAAGGCGTCTCTGTGGTAGCCACGCTGACCGACTCGATGCCGACGATCCGCGCGGCGTCGAGCACGGTAACCAGCGCGTCGGTGTCGGCCTCGGGGTGGGCGGCCACGATCAGGGGCGAGCGCGGCTTTTCCGCTCTTGCGCGCTCCAGGTTGGCGGCGACGGCCGCTGGCTCGAGGATACGGCCCTGCAGGATGATGAAGCTGCCGCCGTCGATCCGGACGACAATCGGCCCCTCGTCCTGCTGCACTTCCTTCGGCGGCGTGGTGGAAGGCCGCGAAACCTCCAACCCCTTTTCCTTGATGAACGACGTCGTTACGATGAAAAAAATCAGCATGATGAAGACGACGTCCAACATCGGCGTGATGTTGATACCGTCTTCTTCCTCGAGGTGCCGCCTGCGTCTCGCCATGTCGCGGTCACCGTCTGGGGAGCCGCGCGGATCCGTCGTTCACAATGGGAATTCACTCTTCCTTGTAGTTTTCTTCCAGAATGCCTTTATCCTTCAGGGTCCTGGTCAGTTTTTCCACCCTGACAAACGCCGCTACGCCGACCAGGCCGAACACGAATGCTGCTGCCGCTAATCCTTCCACAAAGCTCTCCTTATGATTTCGTTGTTGCCGACTACTCCACAGTGACCGACTTCGCGAGGTTCCTGGGCTGGTCGACATCCGTGCCGCGCAACACGGCCACATGGTAGGCCAGCAACTGCAGCGGCACGGTGAGCACGACCGGCGCCAACAGCGGTCCGCCCGTTTCCAGTTCGATGACCATGCCGTGGCGTTCCTTGAAGCTGGACAGGGCCTCGGCATCGGCGATGACGAACATCTCGCCGCCCCGGGCGCGCACCTCTTCGATATTGCTGATCAGCTTCTCCAGCAGCCGGTTGTTGGGCGCCACGGCAACCACCGGCATATCGTGGTCGACCAGCGCCAGCGGGCCGTGCTTGAGCTCGCCCGCCGGGTAAGCCTCGGCGTGGATGTAGGAGATTTCCTTCAGCTTCAGGGCGCCCTCCATCGCGATGGGGTAGTGGCTGCCGCGGCCGAGAAAGAGGGCATGGTGCTTTTCCACGAAATGCCCGGCAAGCCGCTCGATGCGGGCATCCAGTTGCAGGGCCTGCTCGATCCTGGCGGGCAGCTCGCTGAGCTGGCCGACCCACTCCGCCAGCTGGTCGCGGTCGACTGAGCCGGCTTGCTGGGCCAGGACCAGCACCAACAGCTGCAGCGCCACGAGCTGCGTCGTGAACGCCTTGGTCGAGGCGACGCCGATTTCCAGGCCCGCCCGGGTCATCAGCAACAGCTCGGATTCGCGCACGATCGAACTCTCCGGCACGTTGCAGATGGCCAATGTCGCCAGATAACCGGAGCTGCTGGCGTGGCGGATCGCGGCGAGGGTGTCGGCGGTCTCGCCGGACTGGGAAATCGCCACGAACAGGGTATTAGCGGGCACCACCGGGTTTCGGTAACGGTATTCGCTGGCCACTTCTACCGTGCAGGGAATGCCGGCGAGCTCCTCCATCTGGTAGCGCGCGACCAGCCCGGCGTGGTAGCTGGTGCCACAGGCGACGATGTGCACCTGCCGGACCTGCCGCAGGATCTCGTCCGCCTCAATGCCGAACACGCCGGGCAGAATCCGGCCCGAACCGATTCGCCCCTCCAGGGTTTCGGCCACCGCGCGCGGCTGTTCGAAAATCTCCTTCTGCATGTAGTGCCGATACGCGCCGCGCTGGACGGCGTCGGCGGCGAGATCCGCCTCCACGACCGGCCGCCGGACGGGTTCGTCGTGCCGATCGCGAACTTCATGGGCTGCCGTATCCAGCCTGACCACGTCGCCTTCGTCGAGGTATACGAAG
>CALKKN010000305.1 GCA_937995275.1 uncultured Lysobacterales bacterium
AAGATGCACATCCCGCAGGTTGCCGGCTTCTGGGAGAAGTTCTTTTTCAAGCCGGGCAACCTCGGTTATCCGGTCTTCGACACCGCTTACGGCAAGGTTGGGCTCTACATCTGCTACGACCGGCATTTCCCCGACGGCGCCCGTTGCCTCGGCCTGAACGGAGCCGAGATCGTGTTCAACCCATCGGCCACCGTGGCCGGTCTTTCGCAGCACCTGTGGGAACTCGAGCAGCCCGCCCACGCCGTGGCCAACGGCTACTTCGTCGCCGCCGTCAACCGGGTCGGCACGGAGGCGCCCTGGAACATCGGCCGCTTCTACGGCTCGTCGTACTTCGCCGACCCGCGCGGCCAGATCACCGCCCAGGCCAGCGAGGACCAGGACGAGCTCCTGATCGCCGACCTCGACCTGGACCTGGTTCGCGAGGTGCGCAACACCTGGCAATTCTTCCGCGACCGCAGGCCCGAAACCTACGGCCAGTTGACGGAACTCTGAAGCGCGGCGAATGAGCGGGCACCCAGGCGAATCGGCTCAGGCGGACGTCCCTCCGGCGGGCATCGACCCGGAGTTGAGCAACGCGGACATCGCGCCGGTCCCGCCGTCCGGGCGCGACTGGAAAGCGGTGACCTTCTTTGCGCTGTGGGTCGGCATGGCCATCAACATTCCGACCTACATGATCGCTGCCTCGCTGGTGGAAGGCGGCATGAGCTGGCAACAGGCCATGCTGACCGTGCTGCTCGGCAACGTGATCGTCCTGGTGCCCATGGCCCTGTCCGGGCACGCGGGCACGAAATACGGGATACCCTTTCCGGTGTTCGCGCGGGCGTCATTCGGGATCAACGGCGCACACATCCCCTCATTCCTGCGCGCCGTCGTGGCCTGCGGCTGGTTCGGCATCCAGACCTGGATCGGCGGAGCGGCGATCTACACCATTGTCCTGATCATCTTTCCGGGCATCGCCGATACGCCGGACCTGATGCCCGCCTGGATCGGCGTGCACTGGGCCCAGTTTGCCTGCTTCATGCTGTTCTGGGCGATGAACATCGGGCTGATCTGGCGCGGCATCAACTCGATCCGGGTACTCGAGCACCTGGCGGCGCCCTTTCTGCTGCTGTGCGGCGTCGCGCTGCTGGCCTGGGCCTGGGTCAGGGCGGACGGTTTCGGGCCCATGCTGGACGCCCCCTCGACGTTGACCGGCGACCAGTTCTTCGACCTGTTCTTCCCCAGCCTGACGGCGATGGTGGGCTTTTGGGCGACGCTGACGCTGAACATTTCGGACTTCACCCGCTATGCACACAGCCAGCGTGCGCAGGTGCTGGGGCAACTCAGCGGCCTGCCCACGACCATGACGCTGTTCGCCTTCATCGGCGTGGCCGTAACGTCCGCCACGATTCTGATTTTCGGCGAGGCGATCTGGGATCCGGTCGTCCTGGTCAGGCGTTTCGATTCGCCTGTGCTGGTGTTTTTCGCTATGGTCGCGGTCGTGATCGCGACACTGTCCACCAACGCGGCCGCCAACGTGGTCGGCCCGGCCAACAACTTTTCCAACATGTGGCCCTCCAGGATCGACTTCAAACGCGGCGGCTATATCACGGGCGTCATCGGCATCGTGATGATGCCCTGGAAATTGCTGGCCGATCCCACCGGCTATATCTTCACGTGGCTGATCGGGTACTCGGCCTTGCTGGGCCCGGTCATCGGCATCATCCTGGTCGACTACTACCTGGTGCGCGGCACCGAACTCGACGTGACCGACCTGTACCGCCGCGACGGCCGTTACGCCGGCGTCAATCCCCGGGCCGTAGCGGCGCTGCTGCTGGGCGTGCTGCCCAACGTCCCCGGTTTCCTGGTGCATACCGGTCTGGTCGAGGGCCAGGGCTGGGTGGTCGACCTCTACAACTATGCCTGGTTCATCGGGCTGGCCATCGCGGGCCTGGCCTACTGGCTGATGATGCGCGGACGGGCCGGACGGCCCGTTGCGGCTGCCGGCGCGGCTGAGACCGGCGGCGAGGTGGCCGCGTGAGCCAAAAGCAGAACATGCGGCACGACGTTCGGGCCGGACGGCTTTCGGCCGCCGATATCGAGCGGAATTACGCCGACCTGCACCCGCCGTTCAACCCGCACCAGGCCGCGGTGGAGGCCGCCCGCTGCCTGTTCTGCCACGATGCGCCCTGCACCGAGGCCTGCCCGACCGGCATCGACATTCCGGGCTTCATTCGCAAGATCTCGACCGGCAATACGCGCGGCGCGGCGGTCACGATCCTCAGCGAAAACATCATGGGGGCGACCTGCGCGACCGTGTGCCCCGTCGAGGAACTGTGCGAGGAGGTCTGCGTTCGGAATACGGCCGAGGACCAGCCGGTGCGAATCGGGCGGCTGCAGCGTTTCGCCACCGATGACCTGCTGGCCCGCGGCGCCCAACCCTTCGAGCGGCAAGCCTACAGCGGGAAGCGGATCGCCGTCGTCGGCGCCGGCCCGGCCGGGCTTTCCTGCGCGCACCGCCTGGCGATGGCGGGACACGCGGTGACCGTGTTTGAGGCGCGCGACAAGTCCGGCGGCCTCAACGAATATGGCATCGCCGCCTACAAGATGCCCCAGGAACGCGCGGCCAGGGAGGTGGGCTTCATCCTCGGCATCGGTGGTATCGAAGTCAGAAACAATGTGCGGCTCGGAAGGGACGTCCGGCTTGCCGACCTGCGCCAGGAATACGATGCGGTGTTCCTCGGGCTGGGCCACAACGGCGTCAACCGGCTACGGCTGGCGGCGGAGGACGCAGCCGGGGTGCACAACGCCGTGGACTACATCGCACGGATCCGGCAGGAAGACCTGGCCGCTCTGCCGGTCGGCCGCCGCGTGGTGGTCGTCGGCGGCGGCAACACGGCGATCGACATCGCGGTGCAGATCAAGAAACTGGGCGCCGAGTACGTGACGCTGGTGTACCGGCGCGGCCCGGTCCAGATGAGCGCCACCGCCTACGAACAGGAAGTTGCACAAACCAACGGCGTACTGATCAAGACCTGGGCGCGGCCCAGCACTCTGGAAGCCGACGACGAGGGCATCACCGCCGTTACCTTCGAGTACACGCGCGACAACGGCGAGGGCGGCGCCGAGGGTACCGGCGAGTTCTTCACCCTCGAAGCGGACCAGGTGTTCAAGGCCATCGGCCAGGGCTTCGACCCGGCGGCGCTGGAGACGGAGGACCTGCCGGCCATCGAGGACGGGCGCATCCGCGTGGACGCGGAACGCCGCACCAGCCTGCCCGACGTGTGGGCCGGCGGCGACTGCGTGGCCGGGCGTGACCTGACGGTCGTGGCCGTGCAGGATGGCAAACTGGCCGCGGAAAGCATCGACCGCACCCTGATGGGCGCGGCCCCGGCAAGCTGAGGTACAGCGCAATGGCCGACCTGAACTGTAATATCGCCGGCGTGCAGTCGCCGAACCCCTTCTGGTTGGCGTCGGCACCGCCCACCGACAAGCAATACAACGTCGAGCGCGCCTTCGAGGCGGGTTGGGGCGGCGTCGTCTGGAAAACGCTCGGCGAGGCCGGTCCGCCCATCGTCAACGTCTGTTCGCGCTACGGCTCGGTCGACTACAACGGCCAGCGCATGATCGGCCTGAACAACATCGAGCTGATCACCGATCGGCCGCTGGAGGTCAACCTCGAGGAAATCACGGCGGTCAAGAAGGCCTGGCCCGACCGCGCCATGGTGGTGTCGCTGATGGTGCCCTGCAATGAGCAGGCGTGGCGCGACATTCTGAAGCAGGTGGAGCAAACCGGGTGCGACGGTGTGGAGCTGAACTTCGGCTGCCCGCACGGCATGAGCGAACGTGGAATGGGCTCGGCGGTGGGTCAGGTGCCCGAGTACATCGAGGAGGTCACCGGCTGGTGCAAGCAGAACACCGCCCTGCCGGTATTCGTCAAGCTGACGCCGAATATCACCGACATCCGCTACCCGGCACGCGCCGCGCACCGGGGGGGCGCGGATGCCGTGTCGCTGATCAACACGATCAATTCCATTGTGAGCATCGACCTCGACACCTTTTCGCCCGAGCCGTCCGTGGCCGGCAAGGGCGCCCATGGCGGCTACTGCGGCCCGGCGGTCAAACCGATCGCGCTGAGCATGGTTTCGGAAATCGCCCGTGATCCGGAAACCCGCGGCCTGCCGATCTCCGGAATCGGCGGCATCGGCACCTGGCGCGACGCGGCCGAGTACATCGCGCTGGGGTGCGGCAGCGTCCAGGTCTGCACGGCGGCCATGCGTTTCGGCTTCCGCATCATCGATGACATGGTCGACGGGCTGAACAACTGGATGGACGAGAAGGGGTTCCAATCGCTGGCCGATTTCCGCGGCCGGGCCATCGGCAACGTGACCGACTGGCACGAGCTCGACCTGAACTACAAGACCCTGGCGCTCATTCACCAGGACCTGTGCATCGAATGCGGGCTGTGCCATATCGTTTGCGAGGACGCCGCGCACCAGGCCATCGCCCAGGACAAGGACGCGGACGGCAAGCGCACCTACCGTGTCATTGACGAAGAGTGCGTGGGCTGCAACCTGTGTTCGCTGGTGTGCCCGGTCCCGGGCTGCATCACGATGGAGGCCCAGGACACCGGCCTGCCGTATCTGAACTGGGGAGACCACCCCAACAACCCACTGCGGTGAAGAGCACCTCGTGAAAGCGCCGACACAACCGCCCGGGCGTTGTCAACCCCGGAGGCGTTCGAGCAAGCCTCGATTTGAGGGTCCGGGGTGTCGCGCTATCGGGGGAAGTCCAAACGCGACCTGCTTGATGCCGCGCGCACTTACCGTGGGAATTGCTCGGCCATGAAATTGTAGACATTGGGCCGAATCCGCTGCAGCAGTTCGGGTGAGGCTTGATAGAGTGCGAACGAATCGGCGAAGTACTCCTGCCACACGCTTTCCGGATTCGGATAGTCTGTGGGCATGCGTCGGGTTCTTCCCCCGTCACGCATTGCGGCACTTCGAAACTCTGGTTGGCGGGCCCGGGCGGCCAGTTCATCGGTCACCTCGGCTGGATCGCCGGCAGTCCAGCGGGCACCCGACAACGAACGGGCGCCACGCTCGGCTCGGGTGGCGCTCGTGACTGCGGAATTCAATTCATCAAATCGTTCACGTCTCGGGTCCCTGCGGTGTGGGATTTCATACGATGTGCCTTCCGTGCCAAATTCAGCCAGCAGCGCTTCCTGTGCCGCAGCGGTGGCCGCCGCCGTGGTTCGAAGCGGGGCCAGATCCAATGCATGGCCGATTTCATGCGCGACGGCATGCGCCGCGAATGTCAGCGGCCGTCCGGCTCTGCCCAGGCGCGTCAGGCCGCCGCCGTAGGCACGGTCGAACACTCGTACCGTGTGCGTGGACTGATCGTAGTGGGCTGCCTCATCGGGATGTTCAGGGTCGCTGGATGCGCGCTCGAAGCGCAACCCACTGAGCGTGGCCAGCCGAGCTTCGGGAATTTCGCCGAGACCGATCAACATCTGATCAAATTCTTCGGCGCTGAACCCACTTCGTCTGAAACCCGCACGATCAAACCGTTCACGCAACGCAGTACGCTGTTCTGTCGTGGGCGCCTCGATGCCTATCGACCCCTGGCGCTCAATCAGGATTTCCGTGCCCAGATCGCCTAAATCCAACCGTGTGAACCGATATGAATCATACCCGCCGCCGTACGGTGTCAGGTCCAAGGCCAACATGACCGTGCTGTTCGCCACCAGAGGCGAGTCATTGATTTGTGCTGCGAGACTTCGCAGGCCCCGCTGCAGATTGGCAGGGATTGTGCTTGAGAAGCGAGCGGTCGTGCCTTCCGGCAGGTTGACTGAAGTGGACCCGCCCTCGGTTGAAAACAGGTCGGCATATGACAATGTGACCTCGCTGGTGATCACCCGCAATCGTTGGCGTGCCGCCTGTACGGCCCCGTGGCGGGTCCGCTGTTCCCGAGTGGCATCGGCCGGCAATTCCGCGCTCAGTTCGTCGCTGAGTTCGTGCGCGCCCGTATCGACCGTGGCTTGGGGCAGGGCGAATGGCAGGATGTCATCACGGTGCCGTTCATACAACTCCCGTAATGTGGGTGGTGTGCGAACCTGATCCTGCTGCGCCGTTGTGCGCGAAACCAGTACGCGCCGCACCGCTTCGGAATAGGTCGAGCGTAAGCGCTCGGCCGTTCGCTCAGCGCCGGAGTCGCCGGCAACCACGTTCAGGGCATTTTCCGCGATGCTGCGCATGTGGCCGAGAACTTCCGAGGTATCGCGGTCCGGCTGCATGGCAAAAAACTCGCCCTGCCCTTCCAGAAACTCGATCGCTGTCTCGGCAAATTCGCGGCGGTCTGCAGCCGTGGCCGGCTGTGCCTCGCCTTCAGGCATCCGGCCCATGTTTGGAGGTGTCTTCCGCATCACACGGGGTTCGGCGATGGTATGTTGCTGCACCACGTGTGACAGTTCATGGGCGATCAGCCATCGCCCCCCATTCGTCGATGGCGCGAACTGTCCTGCACCGAAAACGATGTGCGGCCCGAGGGTATAGGCCTGTGCATGGACATCTCTTGCCGAGCGTTCCGCCGCCAGGCCGGTATGCACTCTTACGCGGGAAAAGTCATGGCCAAAGCGTTGCTCCATATCCTGTCGCAGATCCGTCTGCATCGGCTTGCCGGGATGGGTGAGAACGTTATCGACACTTGCGGGAACGCCCTGCGGCCTTCGCGTGGTCTGCGAGGACACCAGGCCACCCCGGTGCGCCGAGTGCTGCCTTACCGGAACCGCCATTACAGCATCGGCCAACTGGTCGGCCTTTTGCTCCAGTTGATTGCCGGGCGTGCCCTTGGGTGGATTTGCTCGATTCTGCCCTTCCGCGCGGCCTAGCTCCTGATCGGCCTTCGCCTGTAACGGGTCAACGGATGCCTGATTCCCTGTCATGCTGTCCGGGAAAAGGACAGGTTCTGCCTCCCCTTTTCTCCCCGTTGGGCTTCGTGTCGGCCTTGCTATGCCCGCCGACGAAGCTTGTTGACGTAGGTCTTGGGATTTCGATGCAAACGTGCGCACAGCAACGATCCTTGTGTTCGCGGACAGGAAGCTCGGATGAAAAGTATAAACCACCTTGGCTGGGGCGTTCGGCAGATCATCTCCGATGCCTGCCTGGGCTTGGCCGAGGCGGCGGATTGATCGCGGCACTACCGAAAAGGCCGTCCACCCTGTCCGCTTTTTCCAATATGCCCTCTTCCTTGCCGATTGACTCTGGCTTTTTGCCCTGACCCCAATAATTACGATAACTTTCATCCTGTTGCGCTTGACAAG
>CALKKN010000306.1 GCA_937995275.1 uncultured Lysobacterales bacterium
CAGCTTCCAGACCGACTCGACCGGCGTCAGCGCGAAAACCGGCCAGGGCTCAGCGACACCGGCCGTTAGCCTTGCACACACCCGAGCAACAGTCGTCGTCAACGCTGCAGGTCTCGTTCTTGGGCAGGCACTGGCAAAGCGGTTCCGCTATGCAGTCGTCGTCTGTGCAATCGGTATCGCCGTCGCAGTCGTTGTCCACGACGTCGGTGCACTGGCCGACTTCGTCCGCCCGCGGCGCACCGCAGTCCGATGCGCACGTACATGGATCCTCGCCGGGCTCGCACTCCGCGTTACCGCATTCTGAAGCCGGTCCGCAGTCGAGCGAACAGATATCGCTGTCTTCCCGATCGTTGCAGACTGCGTCGCCGCAGCACCAGCGCTTGGACGGCTTGCCGCCCGTTTGCCCCGGACAGTCGCTCGGGCAGTTCTCGCAGTCCTCGCCTAGCGTGCACACGCCGTCGTAGTCGCAGGGGTCCGGCGGGGGTGGGAGAGGTGGCGGCGGCCCGCCGCCGCCGAGATCGATGGCATACAGGAACGTGTGCGGATTCTGGTTGAGCGGGTATTCCGCCAGGCTAAGTGTGCTGACGTACGCGGTTGAGCCGTCCGGTGTGACGCGCGCGTGGTGCACGCCGCGCACGCGGAACCCAGGGTCGAGTTGGAAGGGTAAATCGACCTGCCAGAGTTCATTGCCATTATTCGCATTGAACGCCTTGACGAAGCCCGGGTAGCCATAAACGCTGGTATCGGTACCTGAGCAGATCAGTATTGTTCCGTCCGGGGTCACTGTCGGGCGCCCGAGTGTGTTGTCCGGGTTGAACGTCTGCCACTTGCGGGATTGCGTGGACGGGTCGAAGGCCTCCAGCTTCGCGCTACTGCCCACGAAGTACAACATGTCGTCGGGGCCAATTTCCACGTTGTTGGTACCGGTCGCCCAGTCTCCGGCGCCCGGGTAGTACTCCCACAGGAACGAGCCGTCAGTGGGGTCCAGCGCCCGCACCACGAGCCCCAGCGCTGCGGGACCGTAGATCGCACCGTCCGAGTCCACTGCCACTTCGGCGGTGTTCCTGTTGCCTCCCAGCGCAGATCTGAATAGCTGGTCACCATCAAGCGAAAACGCGTAGAAACTTCCACTGGTGCCGTCAACGCTGATGTACAGCTGGTCGACCGGCTCGCCGGGCCCGGCCGGGCCGAATCGCGCCTCGACCGCCTGGCCCGCCTTGTCGGTGATAATCGGGTTGCCGGAATTCGACCACAGCAATTGCCCGTTCAACGGATTGATCGCGAACGCACCGAGCACCTCGAAGGCGCCGTACAAGAGGCCGTCGGGACCGATGGTGGGGGACACCTCGATATTGGAAGGCCCGTCGAATCGCCAGTCGATCACACCATCGGCCGAGATACGGAAGATCGAAAGAATGCTGCCGACATAGACCGCCCCGTCCGGACCGGCCGTTGGCGGCACGTATGGATACGCATTGACCTGCTGAATCCACTTCAAAGCGCCATCCGGTGCCAGCGCGTAAACGTCATCATTGGAGTGAAAATAGATCGTGCCGTCGGGCGCCAGTGCCGGACGCCACCACATGTTGTTGTCGTCCACCTCGAATTGCCATTTGACCCTGCCGGAGGCCTGGCGCGCCGTCACGGTCAGTGGCTCGATGTTGCTTTGCACACCGTCTGAGAGGATATACAGCGAGGATGCCCCCAACGCAGCCACCTCAGGTACGTAGGCAACCACCCGCGAGTCGGTCCAGGTGCTGGTCCAGGAGCCTAGCCCGTCGATGAACACCTCCCCGGCGTCTCCGAAACCGCTGCCGGTGATGGCCACGCGGCCGCTGCGAGGCGCCTCCACCCGATCCAGATCGGTGATCAGTGGCTGTGCGAGAGAGGCGGCGGGTAAAGTGATAAAAATGATTAAAAACAATGCATTAAAAAGAAATCTCGACATTTCAATTCTCCCTCGCGCAAGTGGGATCGTCCATGACGCTTGCACATATTCGGCCAAGTGTCTGTGATCCTGGTCACGCAATGTCTGATTCATGAACACCGGATGCATCATCCCGAATTGCGGACCGATCCGGTGGACCGGCGCGACACCGGGCGCCCTGGCGGCCCGCTCACTGCGCTGTGCGGCAGGTCTGATGGGCCACACTGTTTCTGCGGGACCTTGCAGTAGTGCCCCCGGATGCCGCAGAGGAGCGCCGGTCGGAAGGTCGGCGTGGGCCTGGAATTGGATCCCGTGACCGGCGCCGCGGAATCGAAGGCCAGAGAAGGAAACGAGACTCCTTTCTATATAATGGGATCGTCCGGAAACCCATTCCGGCAAGGCGGACGCTCATGGCTCTTCCCGACATTCCGAACCTCCATGCCTTGTCCGTGTTGCTGTTGACGGTTATGGCGCTGTTCCTCTTCACACGTGAGCGGATTCCACTGGAGTCATCCAGCCTGTTCGTGCTCGTCGTACTCATCGTCGGCTTCGAGCTGTTTCCGTTTACGAGCCCCTTTGGCACGATCAGCGCGGCCGACTTCTTTCACGGTTTCGGGCACGAGGCGCTGGTGGCGGTCTGTGCCCTGATGGTGGCAGGCCAGGCACTGGTCCGGACGGGCGCCCTCGAACCGGTCGCGCGCAGGCTGGGTCGATTCTGGAAAAAAGCCCCGGCCCTCGCCCTCCTGCTGACACTGGTGGTTGGGGCCTTTCTCAGCGCCTTCATGAACAACACCCCGATCGTGATCCTGATGCTGCCGATGCTGATCGGCGCCGCCATTCGCAGCAACCGCTCGACGGCCGGCGTCCTGCTGCCAATGGGCCTCGCTACTCTGATCGGCGGCATGGGCACCACCATCGGGACGTCGACCAACCTGCTGGTCGTCACGGTGGCCGCCGACATGGGCATGGAACGCTTTCAGATGTTCGACTTTCTGCTGCCCGTGCTGCTTGCCGGAAGTATAGCCCTGGTCTACCTGTGGCTGGTCGCTCCGCGTATCATCCCCGACCGGCGGCCGCCACTGACGCAGGAGTCCCGCCGCATGTACGCGGCCCAACTCGCCATCCGGGAAGGCAGTGCTCACATTGGCAAGCCGCTGTCCGCCCTGTTGCACAAGGTCGGTCCGGAGTTGCACGTCCAACGGATTGTGCGCGACCACAATCTCCTCATAGCGCCGCTGCCGGACGTCGTCCTGAAGACGGGCGACCGGCTGCTGGTGTCTGACACAGTATCTCAGCTGCGGGAGTTCCAGGCGCTGTTGGGCGCGGAGCTCCGGTTCGAATCCGGCACGGACCCGCAGCGGTTCGGCAAGGACCTGCAGTTGGCGGAAGTGGCCGTGACACTGGGCTCGCATCTGCGCGGCAAGACGCTCGGCAACGTGCGGCTCAATGAACAGTACGGCCTGGAGGTACTCGCACTGCACAGCGCCGGCGCCGTCAAGGATGTCGACGCGCCGGGTCTGCTGGAGCAGAGGCTCCAACCCAGTGACGTCCTGCTGGTCCAGGGCGCCGCCCGGGACATCAATCGGCTCAAGGTCAGCGGCGAACTGCTGGTGCTGGACGGCACCATGGACCTGCCCCACACCCGCAAGGCGCCCCTGGCGCTGGCGATCATGGTGGGCGTGGTATCGCTGGCGGCCTTCGACATTCTGCCCATCGAGGCCAGCGCCCTGCTCGGCGTCATGGTCATGCTCGCAACCGGGTGCCTGCGCTGGCGTGACGCGACCAACGCCCTCAGTGTCCAGGTCATTCTCATTATCGTCGCGTCGCTGGCGCTGGGCTCGGCCCTGATGCAGACGGGCGGCGCCGACTGGCTGGCGCTGGTCTTCCTGGCCCTGGCCGCGGATGCGCCATCCTGGCTGATCCTCGCAGGCCTCATGCTGATGATGGCCATCCTGACCAACGTCGTTTCGAACAACGCAGCGGCCGTTATCGGGACGCCGATCGCGATCAGCATCGCCATGGAACTCGGCTTGCCGCTCGAGCCGTTCGTGCTCGCCGTCCTGTTTGGCGCAAACCTGAGTTTCGTCACGCCAATGGCCTACAAGACGAACATCCTGGTGATGAACGCGGGTGGTTACAAATTCATCGATTTTGTTCGCGTTGGCGCGCCGCTGACCGTGCTGATGTGGGCTGCGCTGTCGGCCATCCTGGCACTGTCCTACAAGCTCTGAATCGCCGTCTCAGCCATTCTCGCCGGGGGGTTCGCGCTCGAGGCCCATTTTCCGGGCCCGGCGCCGCCACAGCCTGCGCGCATGTTCCTGCATGTCGATGGCACGGTCGCCCTCGTCTACGATCTCCAGGCCCAACAGGGTTTCGATAATGTCCTCGAGCGTCAGGATGCCCGCCGTGCAGCCGTATTCGTCGATGATCTGCGCGATGTGTGCGCGTACACGCAGGATCTGGTTGAAGGCCCGCGCCAGCGAGAGCGACTCGGGAATGATGGGCATGTCCCGCCTGAACGTCGCGACCGGAAGGTCCGTATCGCCGTGCGCGCGCGCCAGCAGCAGGTCGCTGCGGAGCACGAAGCCGTCGGTCTGGTCGGGATCGCCCTCGTAGAGCGGAATCCGGGAAAACCGCTCGCCCTCGTGACGCTCGAAGAACGCGCCGACCGTCAGCGAGCCGGGAACCGAAAACACCACCGGTCGCGGCGTCATCGCTTCGGTAACCGGGGTCTCCCGCAACAGCATCAGGTTCTTCAGTACCAGTGACTCGCGCTCCGCCAGCTGGCCCTGCTCGGCGCTCAGTTCGGCCATCGCCGCAAACTCCTGCCGGCTGAACCCATCGAGGGTCGGGCCCTCGGAGAGTCCCCGGGTCATCCGGGCCGTGATCCTCACGAAGGGATACAGCAACCAGACCAGGAACTTCAGGCCGTAGGCGGTGGCCGGTGCCAGCGTGCGCCAGTGGTGCGCGCCCAGGGTCTTCGGAATGATCTCGGAAAGGAACAGGATCAGCAGCGTCAGAACGACCGAGGCCGCGCCGAGATAGACACTGCCGAACACGACGGCGACCTGGGCGCCCGCGCCGGCCGCGCCGATCGTGTGAGCAATTGTGTTGAGGGTGAGGATGGCCGTCAGCGGCTGGTTGATATGCGCCTTGAGTTCCCGCAGCAGCTTGCCGGCCGGCCGCCCCTGCCGCTCCAGCAGCACGACATAGGGGGTGGTCACGCTCAGCAGCACGGCCTCCGCAATCGAGCACAGAAAGGAGAACACCAGCGCCACAAGCACGTAGACGACAAGCAGGGTCATACTACAAAAGATAACAGACTGTGCGGCTGGCGCCGAAGTGGGCGAGTGCATCGGTGGCGGGAACGGTTGTCCAGTTGTTCCGGCTGGACGGTCGTTCGAATGCCTTGCAAGCCGCACGGCCGCATCAATTGACCCGGGTCAGCCGCGGGACGCATCACCGCGCACTGCGCGCCTGAAGCTGACCTGCGTCATCCCCCTTCCAGACGCTCGGGACCATGCTATCCATAGCCTGATTCCGCGGGATGTTCCGTGGCAGGATTCCGCCCGGACAGCCCGCACGCCTTCAAGCGAGGAGGCGAACGTGAGTAACGCCCCGTCGCCGGGCCCGCCTGGCCCCGGTGCTCCGCCCGCCATGGACCGCAGCGGGTTGCTCGATCATCTGTGGTCCCTTCAGCGAATGCACGGCTGCATCCGCGCGGAGGACATCGCCGCCTGCAGCCAGGCACTGGGGATTTCGTCCATCGAGGTCGAGGGAGTGGTTTCCTTCTATCACTTCTTAACGCGCCAACCGGTCGGCCGCCACACCATCTACGTGGACCGCAGCGCCGTGGCCGAGTGCAAGGGCTTCGAGCGCGTCAAGGAGGCTTTCGAAAAGGCCACCGGCGCCACTCTGAACGGCGTGGACCCCAGCGGCCAGTTCGGCCTGTTCGAGACCGCCTGCATCGGCCTGAGCGACTTCGAGCCGGCGGCGCTGATCGACTTCCATCCCTTCACCAGCCTGAACAGCCTGAAGGTCAAGGACATCGTCGCCCGGCTCAAGCAGGGCGCCGTACCGGCCGACATCTGCGACCCGGTCCTGGATCATATCCGGTTCGTCCCGGGCGGCGATAAGGCCCTCCTGCTGCGGGAGTACGATCGCGGCTGTGCCGTGAACCGGCTGAAGGCAATGTCGCCGGCCGCGGTGATCGAGGCAGTCAAGCACTCCGGCGTCTGCGGCATGGGCGGCGCCTTCTTTCCCGCGGGCCTCAAGTGGGAGGCGTGCGCGCGCGAGGCGTCACAGCCGAAATACATCGTCTGCAACGCCGACGAGGGCGAGCCCGGCACCTTCAAGGACCGCGTCCTGCTGAATGCGATGCCGGGCCTGGTGCTGGAGGGCATGACCGTCGCGGCCCGGGCGGTCGGCGCGGCCGAAGGCATCATCTACCTGCGGGCGGAATACGCCTGGCTGAAGCACAAGCTGGACCGCGAGATCGAGCGTTTCCGCCGGATGAACCTGCTGGGCCGCGACATCGCCGGCATTGAGGGATTCGATTTCGACATATCCGTGCAACTCGGCGCCGGTGCCTACGTCTGCGGCGAGGAAACGGCGCTGCTGAACTCACTGGAGGGCAAGCGCGGCGAGCCGCGCAACAAGCGATATTTCCCAACTCAGCGGGGCTACCGCCAGCAGCCCACGGTGGTCAACAACGTCGAGACCCTGTGCGCTGCGGCCCGCGTCATCGAGCTGGGCGCAGACCGCTTCCTGCAGGCCGGCACCGCAACCTCGCCGGGCACCAAGCTGCTGAGCATCTCGGGTGACTGCCGGCTGCCCGGCGTCTATGAAATCGAGTGGGGGACCACGGTTCGCGCAGTACTCGAGATGTGCGAGGCGGATCGGCCGCACATCGTCCAGGTCAGCGGTCCCTCGGGCGAGTGCCTGTCGATGGCCGAGGTCGACCGGGCCATCGCGCTGGATGACCTCCGTTGCGGGGGCTCCTTCATGGTGTTCAGCCGCTCGCGGAACCTGCTCGACCTGCTGCGGAACTTCAACAGCTTTTTCAAGACCGAGTCATGCGGCCTGTGCACGCCGTGCCGGGCCGGCAACTTCATCCTCGAGAAAAAGCTGGAGTTGTTCGCAGCCAGGCTGGCCAGCGCCTCCGACATCGAAGACGCGCGTTCCTGGGGCCACATCATGCAGATGACCTGCCGCTGTGGGCTGGGGCGGTCGGCGCCAAACGCGCTGCTTTCGGCCCAACGTAAATTTCCCGGCTATTTCGCGGAACTGGTCAGCGAGAACCCGGAACGGCTCAGCAAGCGTTTCAGCCTGGAGGACGCGATTCGCGAGTATGAGCGTTTCAGTTGCTAGACATTGATGCGGCGAGGCGGCGAAAGTAAATCAACCGGAAATGAAGACACAGACGACAGGGCAACCGCCGGAACAGGCCCAGCTACCT
>CALKKN010000307.1 GCA_937995275.1 uncultured Lysobacterales bacterium
CTGATCAAGGAGAACCACATCGCCGCCGCGGGGTCCATCACGGCGGCCGTCAAGTCAGCACAGCAACAGAGTCCCGGCCTGCTGCTGGAAGTCGAAGTGGAGACCCTGGCGCAACTGGAGGAGGCGTGCCGGGCGGGCGCGAACCGGGCGTTGCTGGACAATTTCGACACCGCGATGCTGCAAGCCGCGGCCGCGGATTTCGGGGGGCGCATCGAACTGGAGGCATCGGGCGGCATCGACCTGGACTCCGTGCGCGCCGTCGCCGAAACGGGAGTGGACTTCATTTCCGCGGGCTGCGTCACCAAAAACCTCCAGGCCACCGATTTTTCGATGCGCTACGTCGACTAGCCCGGCCGCGGTTGCGGGCCCCTGACGGTCACGCGCCCTGCCCGCTACAGCAACTTGCCCGGATTGAATATCCCGGCGGGGTCGAATACCTGCTTGATGCCGCGCATGAACCCGATTTCCTCCGCCGAGCGTACGCGGTCCAACCAGGGCTGTTTCAGTAATCCGATGCCGTGCTCGGCCGAGATGCTGCCGCCGATATCCCGGGTCAGGGCATAGGTCCGTTCGCTGATCTCATGACACCGCGATTCGAAGGTTTCCAGGCCCAGGTCGGCCGGTTTCAGGATGTTCATGTGCAGATTGCCGTCGCCGATGTGGCCGTACCAGACCACTTCGAATTCCGGGCAGATTTCTCCGATCAGCCGGTCCATCCGCCGCAGGAACTCCGGCACCCGGGAAACGGTGACCGACAGGTCGTTCTTGTAGGGCGGGAAGTGGCTGATCGATTCCGATATGCCCTCCCGGTAGCGCCACAACTCGGCGATCTGCCGGTCGCTCTGGCTGATGACGCCATCCAGCAGCCAGCCCCGTTCCGCGCAGCTTTCGAAACAGTCCATGGCCGCTTCTTCCTGCCACTCCGTCGGGCAATCTAACTCGACGATCACGTACAGGGGGCAACTCGCATCCAGGGGCGGGGGCAGTCCCTGGCCGACCCGGACGTGGTGGAGTGCACGATCGGTGAAGAACTCGAACGCCGACAGGTCGAGCCGCGCCCTCAGCGTTGCAAAGACCTTCATCAGCGCGTCCATGCTATCCACGCCCAGCAGCAATACCTTGCTGGGCGGCGGCGGGTCCGTGAGGCGCAGCGTCGCCTCGACGATCAGGCCCAGGGTGCCCTCGCTGCCGGTGAACAGGTGCCGCAAATCGTAGCCGCTCGCGTTCTTGATCAACCCGCGATTGCACTCCAGCACCTCGCCTCGCCCGGTGACCACCTTCAGCCCGGCAACCTGGTCGCGCGTCAGGCCATACCGCAGGACCCGGATACCGCCGGCATTGGTGGCGATATTGCCGCCAATCTGGCTGGAGCCCTCCGCGGCGAAGGAGACGGGGTAGTAGAGGCCCTCCGCAGCCGCACGCTCCTGCACCGTCGCGGTGACGACACCCGCTTCGACCGTGAGGGTCCGGTCGACGCGGTTGAAATCCAGCACCCGCCGCATTCGATCGAAGGAGACGACCACCTCGCCGTCGGCCGCCACCGCGCCGCCGCTCAGCCCGGTCCGGCCGCCCGAGGGTACCAGCGCTATTTCCGCCGCCGCCGCCGCGGCGACCAGCTGCTGCACCTGGCTCACCGATTCGGGGAAGGCCACCGCGGCCGGGCGAGGCGCGCGGAAACGCGTCCAGTCCCGGCCGTGGGACTCGAGGACGGACGGCTCCGTCACCACCTTCAGGCCCGCGCAGGCCCGCTGCAGGGCCGCCGCGGCTTTTTGGTTCTTCCCATTCATCAACTGTCTGCCATTCCTCCGCTCCGGAGCCCGATTCGCGCGCTACGCAGGGTGCCCGCCCACCGCAAATGCGTTAGGGTGCCGGCTTTGAAAAAGCGGCTGCGGCCATGGCAAGCGATCCAACGAACCCTTCGGGCGGAAGCTACTCCCTCGACAAGTCAAAAATCAAGTTCCTGCTGCTCGAGGGCATCCATGAGCGGGCCCGGGAAATCCTGGCGGGACACGGTTTCGAGCAGGTCGAAGCCCTGCACTGGCTTCCTCGATATCCCCAGAGCCCGGAAGACTTCCGGGGAGCCGAAGGCGAAAGAAGGGAAGCAAGACTCCTTTGGTGCGTCAGGGAGTCACACTGCAAATGGGTATGGGTTCGGGCGCCGCTTCCGGCGGCGGCGCCTCGGCGTCCGGCGCGGCGTCCGGCGCGGTAGCCGGCTCGCCCTGCTGGGGAGCCGCCTCTTCCGGTGCCGGGGGCGGAGGCTCGCGCAGCCGCTTCAGGCGCTGTTGCAGGTAGGGATTGTCCGGATTCCGGGCGGCGACCTGCTCCAGGTAGGCGAGGCGACCGTCATCCGCCGAGGGAAGCGGCAGCTTGCCCGCCGGGTAGCCTGCAAAAACGCTGCCGGGCGTGATCTCGAGGTAGGCCACGTGACCACCGTAGGCCGCCGAGACTCCCGTATCGATCATGATGACCTTGCCGTCGTATCGCGGCCAGATGACACCGCTGGTGGGCGTGTGGCCGATGACGATGTGCCTGGCGCCGTGATGGGCCAGGATCGCATCCACGGTCTCGGGCGGGGCCTCGGGTTCGTCACCGGCGAGTCCGCGGTACCACAGCGGCCCGAACTCGTCCGCCAGGATACCCGGCGCCTGCGGGTCGAAATCGCGCAAACTCGCAGTAACCTTCTCTGTCAGCGAAGCCAGCGAATTCTGGCAGTAATAGCCGCTGATGCCGCCGTGCAGGAAGATCGTGTCGTTGACCCGGACGGCCACCCGGTTACCCAGTACCCAGTTCAAGTATTCGCCGTCGGTACTCCAAGACGGATCCCAGGCCTGGCGGTGTTCGACCCAGCCCAGCGGGTGCTGAGTGTTCCACTGTTCCCTGAAATCCTCCGGCAGCTCCGCAAACCGCTCGGGGGCGCTTACCTCCATGCTCTGCATATACAAGTCGAAGTACCGGTCCCTCAATGCCGTGGAGTTGCGGGTCGAGAAGGCTGCATATTCACCCTCGTGCACGTACCGCAAGTCGCCGTACACATTCATGGCCTCGTGGTTGCCGATCAGGTTGTGCACGCGGCCGCCCTTGCGCTTCGCCTGCTTGCCGAGCTTCCGGATGTGCTCGATGATCTTGCCGGTATCCGGCCCGCGGTCCGGAATATCCCCGGTCTGCACGAAGTGTGTGTCGCCCCCGGACCACTTGCCCTTCCTGTCGACCAGCCCGGCAGCCCGGAGCGCAGCCAGGTAATTGTCGTAATCGCCGTGCAGGTCGCCGATGGCTACGATCCTGTCGACTCCATCCCAGTGATATTCATCGACCTGGCGGGCGTCTGCCATGGCCAGGCTGGCCAGAACCAGGAGTGCCAGGCTCAGATATTTCATTCGCACGCTCCGTATCCGCTGTCCGGTCCGCTGTGTGACCTCAAATGATAGCGCGTTTACTTGATGTTTTCCGATGTAATAAACTGCTCTATCGAATGACAGCACGCACCGGAATCCGACGACGGAGGTTACCCGCCCCATGAAGTTCTCGAGCCTGTTACTTTTGTTGACATCATCTGTACTGCTGACCCTGTCCGCGCCGCTGAGCGCCAAGAAGCAGGAACCGCCCGAGGTGACCGAGGACGGCCTGCATCGCGTCCCTGATTCGAGGATGGCCCTGGTCTATGCCGAGCCCGGCGCCGACCTTGCCGTCTACCACAGGGTACAGCTGCTCGATGCCTATGTGGCGTTCAAGAAGAACTGGGAGCGCGATCAGCGCAGCAGCTCGGCCCAGCCGCTGCGCGTGACCTCGGGAGACATAGAGCGGATCAAGAACACCCTGGCGAAAGAATTCCAGCAGGAGTTCACGACCGTCCTGGAGGAAGGCGGCTACGAGGTCGTCGACCAGGCGGGCCCCGATGTCCTGCTGGTGCGTCCGGCCATCATCAACCTGGACGTGAACGCCCCGGATACCATGTCGGCAGGCAGGTCGAGGGTCTACACGGACAGTGCGGGCGAAATGACCTTGTTCGTCGAGCTGTACGACTCGGTTACCGGCGACCTGATCGCCAAGGCGCTGGACCGAAAGATGGATCGCCGCAACGCCGGTTTTTACACCTGGTCGAATTCGGCAACGAACAAGGCTGCCGCAAAACGAATCCTCAGGGGTTGGGCCGACATCCTGCTGACCGCGCTGAACGAGGCGCGAGAGGAGGCGGGCGATGCCGGGGCCGGGCCTGAGGATGAATCTTGATCTGCCATCCGATTTTTTTCCACTCAACCAAGGAGTCCATCCAAATGAGAATTGCCAAACCCATCCTTTTAGCCCTGCTGCTGGGCGTAGCCGCCAACCTGTCCGCCCAGGATACGATCGTCGATACCGTCAAGCAGGGTTGCGCCACCGAAGTCGAAAATTACTGCAGCCAGGTGATGCTGGGCGAAGGCCGCATGCTGGCCTGTTTCTACGCGCACGAAGACAAGCTCTCCGGCCAGTGCCAGTACGCGCTGTACCAGGCAGCCAACACGCTGGACCAGGCTGTCAACGCACTGCAGTATGTCGCGACCGAGTGCGAAGACGACATCATCAAGCATTGCGCTGAGGTCCAGATGGGCGAGGGCCGCATCCTGGAGTGCCTGCGCAGCAATTCAGAAACGGTCAGCGCGTCCTGCACCCAGGCCGTCAACGACGTTTTCGAGTAAACCGGAGACGGAACGGGCGGCCTCGCCATCCGGCGCCGAAACCAGGCCGGCGCCTCCGCGCGCCGGCTTTTTTTCAGCCAGGTGGCTGAACGGCAAGAACATCCCGACGAACGGTAGCCGGGCGCCGGTTAATCCGGCGAGCGGCTGTATATACTGAAAGCTGCTCAGGTACCGCCTGATTTCGCTACGGATTGGCGGCCGGTACGTCGTGAATTTTTCATGCCGACCGGAACGGTTCAGGGACCGGACAGCCGAACCGTAGGGAATATGACCGTCAAAACCTGCATCGCTCCATCGCTCCGGCCGCGCGGCATCACCGTCGTGGAAATTCTGGTAGTGATCAGCGTCCTGCTCATCCTGATCTCTTTTGCCGTGCCGGGAATCGGCCGCGCCACCGCGCGGGCCGAAATGAAGGCGGCCGCCGAAAACGTCCAATACTCCATAGACAACGCCCGCAAACTCGCCCGGATGACCGAATCGAGTGTGACGCTCCATGCCGATCCGCCGGACGGTGCCACGGTGCAGCACATACGGTTGTCGGGCCCCGGGTTGAGTGGCGCCATGGGCGTTCAGGAATACCGCCTGCCGGACAGCATAATACTGGTTCCGGATCATGAGTCGTACACTTTCGATGGGCGCGGCCTGGTCCTCGATCCCGGAAGGCTGGGATTGGTTTTGCAAGTGAACGAAGCCATTGTCTCCGAACTGGAGATCAATTGAGTGATTCGACGGGTTTGAATACCTGGAGGGGTGGATTTGATATTTACAGAGGACGGAAGAAAATGCTTCGCAACAGAATCACACCGACCGTTGGAAACTTTCGTCAAGCCGCAATGACAGCGGTCGAATTGCTGATCATTGTGGCAGTCATTGGTTTGCTCCTTCTCGTCACCGTGCCGGGCTCCTCGATGCTCATCGAACGATACCGGCTGAATTCCGCCTCAAACGACCTGGCGCGCGGCCTCACCCTGGCGCGATGCGAGCCCGATCATCTGACTGCCGCCGCCGGACAGGATGATGTTGCTGCGGAGTTTGTATTGAAACTCGGGGTCGAAGCTTGCGATCAGTTCGCGCAGTGAGTTG
>CALKKN010000308.1 GCA_937995275.1 uncultured Lysobacterales bacterium
TGATCAGCATGGTGGTCATGTTCTTCATGCACCAGCTCCAGCTGATCCAGGAACGGCTGGTGCTCGATACCTACGCCTACAGCGAGAACCGCCTGCTGCGGTTCCTCAGGTCAGAGAACGTATGAAGATCGCCGCGCTGGAACTCAACGATCTGTCGCTACTGATCCAGGCCGAGGACGGTGCCCTGCATGCCGAACCCGGCTATGCGCGCCTGACCACGGACGGCATCGTAACCGGCGAAGAAGCGCGCGCCGTGGCCTGGCGCGAGCCGCAGCACGTCTACAATCAGCACTGGTGCAACCTCAACCAGACCTCGCTGCCGATCCGGCACCGTTTCGCGAGGCACCATGCCGACATCGCTTTCGCGCAACTGCGCAGGCTCTGGCAGAACGCCGGCTCGGCCGAATCGCTACTGGTGCTGGCGCCGGGCAGCTTCGCGGATGCGCAGCTCGCGCTGGTGCTGGGCATGATCGAGGCTCTGCCGTCGCGCACCGCCGCCGTGGTGGACAGCGCGCTGGCGGCCTGCATGGACATCGAGGCGGACACGCTGTACATCGACCTGCAGATGCACGAGTCGGTGCTGACGGTCTGCCGGCCGCAGGAGGGCTCGGTCGGCATCGTGGACCAGGAGATCTTCCCCGGCCTGGGCATGGTTCAGATTCAGAATTCCCTGGCCCGGCACATCAGCGACCTCCTGATCGACAGCTACCGATTCGATCCGCTGCACTCGTCGGCGACCGAGCAGGCCATCTTCGACGAGATACCGCACTGGCTGACCCGCCTGCGCTGGGAACGGGACGTCTCCATCAAGCTGGCCTCGGAAATGGGCGAGCACCCCTGCATCCTGCTTCGGGATGCCGTCCGGGCCCGGATCGGCGAACGGCTCGCGAGCGCGCGTTCCTTTCTCGACAAGTGGCAGGGCTGCAACGTACTGCTGTCGCACGCCTCCAGCCTGTTGACGGGCCTGGCGGATGAATTCGAGGCCGCCGAGGTGATCGACCAGACGACCACGACCCAGCGATGCCTCTCGCGCCATGCCGATATCCTGGAGCAGGTCGACGACCTGTACCGCCTGCGCTCCCTCGACCGCCCCGGTTCGAGTCCGGCCCCGACCGGGGAAATGAACGGGGACCGGCTCGCCACGCACCTGTTGTGCGGCGACCTGGCCCTGCCGCTGAGTAAGCCGGTCAGCATTCGCATGGCGGAAGACGGTCCGTGGATGAGCAACGAACTCGATAAGGGCGCCGCGCTGACCGTGGTGCTGCGTAATCGCGTACTCGAGACGCTGCATCTCGGCGCGGACGTGTCGTTACCGCAAAGCTGCCGGGCCGGCGAGTCCATTCGTATCGGGGGCCACGAGCTGAAACTGATCCGGGTCGGCAATGATTAAGAACCGGCGATTCACTGCCTTCAGCCTGTCCTTCTTGGACATCATGGCGTGCGGTTTCGGCGCGGTGACACTGCTGTTCCTGATCCTGCGCCACAGCGTGGTCGAGGAAGTGCAGCCCGATCCGAGGCTCAGCGCCGAGGTGGAGATGCTGAAGGAGGACGTCAGCGAGGCCGAGGAGGAGCGCAGCGACCTGCTGAACAGCATCGAGGAACTCGAACTTCAGCTGGTCACCACTCAGGGCCTCAGCACGCGCTACCTGACCGAAGTAGAGGAAGTCGAAGAGAGCATCCAGTCAGACCCCGAGGAGCGCATTGCCATGCTCCGCCGGCAGGTCGAGGAACTGGAGCGCGAGACGGCCGATATGGAAGAGGTCGAGTTCGGCGACAAGGTGCGCCAGTTCCTCGGCGATGGCAACCGGCAGTACCTCACCGGACTGGTGCTGGGCGGCGAACGGGTGATGATCCTGGTAGACGGCTCTGCAAGCATGCTGGCGGACACCGTCGTGAATGCCGTGCGGCGCCGCAACATGGAGCCCGAACGGCGGGTCGAGTCGCCCAAGTGGCAATGGACGGTGCGCACGGTCGAGTGGCTGCTGGCCCAGTTGCCGCCCAGCAGCCGCTTCCAGGTGTACATCTTCAACAGCCAGCCCGTCCCGGCCGTGGAAGGCAGCGAGGGCGAATGGCTGGATGCTGCCGACTCGCTGCAGCTCGAGGAGGCCGTCGAGGGCCTCAAAGCCTTCGCGCCTGACGGCGGCACCAGCCTCGAAAACGCACTCACGATGCTGAAGGACTTCACGGAAAAACCGGACAACCTGTTCCTGCTGACCGACGGTTTGCCAACCCAGGGCAAGTCGCCGCCCGGTTCGGCCATGGTGAGCGGCGAAGAGCGCCGCCGCAACTTCCTCAGCGCGGTGGGACAGCTGCCGGCTGGCGTTCCCGTGAACACCATCCTGTTCCCGATGGAGGGCGACCCGGAAGCGGCAGCGCTGTTCTGGCAGTTCGCGATGGCCACGAACGGCGCGTTCATCTCGCCCTCGAGGGACTGGCCATGATCAAGCGGCGCCGCGGCACGCTGGAAGCCAGCGTCTCTTTCCTGGATGTAATCAGCTGCGGTTTCGGCGCCATCGTGCTGCTGCTGATAATTGCCCCGGTGGGCGACCCGGTGGCCCTCGAGGAAGCGGAGACGAATCTGCAGGCCATCGTCCAGCAACTGACCGAACGGCTGTTCGACGCCCGTGGCGAATCGGTGGTGCTGAGCGAGGACCTGAAGTCGCGCAAGGAGCAACTGTCGGACCTCGAAAAGCGCGTCGCCCGACTCAAAGCCCAGCTGGCCAGCGTCGAGAAACAGTCCCGCGAGATCGCGCAATCCAAAATCGTCGAGGAGGAGCAACTCAAGCTGGCGCTGCAGGTGCTGACCGAGGAAATGGAGCGGCTGGTGCCGCAGGACAGTGTCAAGAACCAACTCATTGGCGGCGTGCCGGTAGACAGCGAGTATGTAATTTTCGTGATCGACACTTCCGGCAGCATGCAAATGGCGGCCTGGCGCCGGCTGCAGAAGGAAATGCTGAACATTCTCAACATCTATCCCACCGTGAAAGGCATCCAGGTGATGAACGATATGGGGCAATACATGTTTCCGGGCACCCGCAGGGCCTGGATGAACGACAGTCCCCAGACCCGCAACCGGATCATGAACGCTCTTGATACGTGGGGGCCGTTCAGCAATTCCAGCCCGGTCGAAGGAATCAACGCCGCCATCCAGTCTTACTATCGGCCGGACCGCAAGATCAGTATCTACACGCTGGGGGATGACTTCTCCGGGCGATCGATCCGGGCCGTGGTGAAGGCCGTGGACAACCTCAACCAGGCCCACCGCGGCGCCGAACGCCTGGTGCGAATCCACGCGATCGGCTTCCCGGTGCATTTCACGCGCGGGCAGACGCCCAGCGAGTCGGCCATCAAATTTGCGGCGTTGATGCGCGAGCTCAGCTACAACAACGGCGGCACCTTCATTGGACTGACCAGCCTGCAACCGTAATGCGCATGGGGAGATTGGCCTGAGCAGCCGAACCACAACATGAAATATTGCAGGTACATAACCGGTCTGCTGGTATTGACGATGGCCTCGATGGCCGGCTGTGCCACGACCCTCAATGTCGACGTCGAGCAAACGTTTCCGGAGGTCGTGGCGGAACCCCGCGATCTGAGCGCAACACTCGTGATGGATCAGGAATTCCGCACCTACCAGGCACAGCCCAATGCCAAGACCCGGATTCAGATCGGGCAGCCGCAGGTCGACCTGATGACCAAGGCATTCAGCGGGTTGTTCGCCGAGGTAATGGTGGTATCCTCCAGGGAACAGGTGAGGCCCGGTACGGATCTCGTAATCATCCCGTCGGTGCGGGAAGTTCAGCTTTCCACGCCGTCGGAGTCCTATCTCAACGTGTATGAGGTGTGGATCAAATACAATCTCGACATCGAAACCGGCGATGGGGTGCCAGTCGACAGCTGGTTCCTGCCCGCGTATGGAAAAACGCCATCGTCCTATTTGCTTTCCCGAACCACGGCGATCGAGGACGCAACCATCGTCGCGCTGCGCGACGCGGGCGCGAAGCTGATGCTGGACTTTTACAGGATTCCGGCAATCAACGGCTGGCTGCAGCAACAAGCAGCCTTGCAGGCAGAATCGTGACGTACCGGACGCTCACAGCGCTGGTGGGGGCACTGGCTCTGGCCGGATGCGCGTCCACGACGACCGTCGACGACTACCGGCCCACCAGCGAGCCCATCGACATCGAGCCGGGCGAGAAGGTGGCGATCCTCGGGCGTCGCGACGCCGGGCATTACGAGACCGACACCGATTTCGTGGAGTGCCTGGCCGACAGGATGGGCCAGTCGGATTTCCAGATCATGTCGGAACAGGAATTCATCGATGCGCTGTATCCGTGGTTCGAGCCTCGGACCGCGCCCAAGCATCTCAAGCGTCTCCAGCGCCTCATGCAGGAACCCGTACTCCAGGAGAAGATTCGCGAGGAAAATCTTCGCTACCTGGTCTGGCTCGACGGTGAGGTGGAATCGCACGGCGCCACCGGGGCCATGAGCTGCGGGATGGGACCGACGGGCGCGGGGTGTTTCGGTTACACCTCCTGGGACAAGGAGGCGGTGTTCGAAGCCATCGTGTGGGATCTCGTGGACCTGACCGAGGAAGCCCGCATCCAGGTGGATTCGGAGGGCACGTCGTATGTAATCGGCATCGTGGCGCCGATCCCTTTGTTGACCCGGGTGGAGAGCCAGGCCTGCTCGGGCCTGGGCAAACAGCTGCGGTCCTATTTTTCCCATGAGGGTCGGTGAGTTTCCCCGTCGCGGCCGCACGGCCCTTGCGGTCCTCGCCCTGCTCCTGGCCGCGCCCGCGTTCGGCGGCCCCGGGGGCAAGGAGATCCATGCCGAAATGCTGGCATCGGTCGGGGCCTACGACGACCCCGAACTGACCGCCTACCTGGAGGGCCTCGTCGGCGAGATCGTCTCGGTGTCGGAAATGTCCGGCGACGCATTCATCTTTACTTTGCTCGACTCGCCGGAGCTCAATGCCTTCGCCACCGCGGACAACTACGTTTATCTGAACCGGGGCCTGCTCAACTTCATGGCAAACGAGGCGCAGTTGGTCTCCGTGCTGGCGCACGAGGTCGGCCACATCACCCAGAAACACGTCAGCCTGATGCCCGTTGCCGCCGGCGGCGCGAGTTTCCTCGCGTGGCTGGCCGGGGCCCTGTCGGGCAGCCCGGAGGTGTACCAGGCCGGCATGGAGTACGCGAATTCCCTGCTCAAGGGTCATGGCCGCGACAACGAACTGGACGCCGACGAGGCGGCCGCCCGGTACATGGTGAGGCTTGGCTACGACCCGGACGAGATGCTCGAAATGCTCGGGACCATGAAGGATCTCGAGACGATGCAGAAAGAACGTGCCGCGCAGCAGGGCGTGCGGCGTTCATACCACGGCCTGTTCGCCTCGCATCCCCGCAACGACACCCGCCTGCGCAGCGCCGTCGGCAGGGCCAAGACCGAGGACTCGCCGGCCACCCGCGGCTCGGGTGAGACCCGCTATCGCCAGCTGACCGAGGGGCTGGTTTGGGGGGAGAATTTCAAGGAAAAGGACCCGAAGCCGGAGCGCTACTCCGACATGACGCTGCGGGTACGCTTCGATTTTCCCGATGGCTGGACCCAGAGCAAGGACGACCAGACACGGCTGGTCTCCGGCGAACCTGAGGGTGGCGCGGCCCGCCTGAGCATGCAGCCGCATCCGCGCACTCCGCAGACGGCGGAGGAGTATCTCTACAACTACCTCGACATTGAACACCTCCGTGACGGCCGCGAGATCAGTCCGGCGCGGTTGAAGGGTTTTACCGGCATCCTGCCCGGTACAGGGGGCAACCCCGACCGGCGCATCGCGGTGGTCTATTACAAGTTGAATGCCTACCTGTTCACCGGCGAGGTCAGCAGGCAGGACGAGTTCGGCGAATTCGATGCGCTGTTCCTGGACTCCATCGACACGTTCCGGCCGATCTCCAGCCGCGAGATCGAAGGCCAGAAGCCGCAAACCATCCATTACGTGAAAGCCACCGAGGCGACCACCTTCACCGCCCTGGGTGAGCACCTGGGGCTGGACGAATACGAAGTGCAGGACCTGCGTCTGATCAACGGCTACTACCCGACCGGAGAACCCAGGCCCGGCGAATGGATCAAGATCTTCAGGCAATGAGCAGACCTGTTTTTGTGATCGGCTCCCCGAGATCCGGGACGAGCATCCTGACCTGGAGCCTGGGCCAGCACCCGAACCTCTACCCACTCGAGGAAACGGTCTGGTTCGGCCCGTTCGGGCGCGCGGCTGAGAAGGCCTTCGAAATCGGTTCGTCGCGGGGCGAGTTTTCACAGCTCAGCGGCATGGGCGTCACGGAGGAGCGTTTCATGCGCGGGCTGGGGGCGGCAATCGACACGCTGATCCTCGAGCATCGGTCGTGGCCCGAACATGATGTGGCAGAGGACAATCCCTTCGCCCGGGCCCGCCGCACGGGCGACCCGAAGCAGCGATGGGTCGACGGCACGCCCGAAAACTCCCATTGCGTGAGTCAGCTGACTGCCCTGTTCCCGGAGGCCCGTTTCATTCACCTGCTGCGTGACCCTGCTGCGGTGGTGCGCTCGCTCGGAAACTTCGACAGGGTTGGCGGCGAACCGCAGCAGGCGGACGACGCCTGCCGGCAGTGGTTGCGCCACGTCAAGCCCTGTCTGGACGCCGAGCGCAGCCTGCCGCCCGAAACGGTCATGCGGCTTGCGCATGCCGACCTGGACAGCAGCCCTGAGCCGTCCCTGCGCCGGTGCCTGGAATTCCTGGGCGAGCCGTGGAGCGCCGATTGCCTCAAGCCGCTCGGGCACCGTATCAACAGCTCGGCGCCGCGTGATCCGGAGGCAACCATCCACGTGGACGCGAACCTGTTGGCCGAGGCACGCAGCATCTGTGCGGAGGCGGGTCTTGATCCACCCGATTCCATGGTCGGACGGGAGGATTCCGAAGCTTCACGGGAACACGTTGCCTGACGCGGGTGCCAACGCCTTGTCCCGCCGAGGTATCAGGCTGTCCCGTCGCAGCGGCGCGCGATGACTGGCGCCGACTATAATTCACCCACTGCATGCTGGCGGTAATCGGGACCGGAGCTTTCCATGATTCGTTTCACTGTAAACAGGCGGCCCGTGTCCTTCGACGGGCCCGACGACACACCGTTGCTGTGGGTGCTGCGCGACCACCTCAAGCTGACCGGCGCCAAGTACGGCTGCGGCATAGGTCGCTGCGGCGCCTGTACCGTGCACGTCGGCGGCGAGGCGACCACAGCCTGCACCTTGCGGGTGGGCGCGCTCGACGGGGCCGAGGTGCTGACCATCGAAGGCCTCGCCGGGCCCCAGGGCGACTTGCACCCGGTCCAGCAAGCCTGGCTCGACGAGGACGTACCGCAATGCGGCTACTGCCAGCCCGGGCAAATCATGGCAGCCGTGGACCTGTTGTCGAGAAAGCCCGTTCCCAGCGATGCGGACATCGAGCGTCACATGAGCAACCTGTGCCGTTGCGGCACCTACGTCCGCATCCGCAAGGCGATCCATCGCGCCGCGGGGCTGCTGGCGGGTAGCCCGTCATGAGCCGGCGGCGGCAAATCGACGAGGCCGTCGATCTCGGCCGGCGCCGGCTGCTGATCGGGGGTCTGACGGCCGGCGGCGGCTTCCTGCTCGGATTTCCCGCGATGCATTGGGCCGGCGACAGCCCCGAGGACGCCAATGGCGGACAGATCGGATTTTTCGTGGAGATACGCCCCGACAACCAGGTCGTGATCGGCGTGGCGCAACCCGAAATCGGTCAGGGTGTCCGTACCTCTATGCCGATGCTGGTGGCCGAGGAACTGGATGTGGAATGGTCCTCGGTCAGCATCCGCCAGATGCCCCTCGGCATCGTCAAGACCGCGGACGGCTTTGCCTGGAAATACGGCGGCCAGGGCGCCGGCGGCAGCACCAGCGTCACCGACAACTGGACCTATCTCCGCGAGGTCGGCGCGACCGCGCGCCAGATGCTGGTGCAGGCAGCCGCGAATCAGTGGAAGACCTCGCCCGACCAATGCCGCACGGAACCCGGCTGGGTGATCTGTGATTCGCGCGGCCAACGGGCCAGCTACGCTTCCCTGGCCGCCGCGGCGGCAGCGCTGCCGGTGCCGGACGGCAAGCCGGACCTCAAGGAAGCCTCTTCGTTCCGCATCATCGGCCAGGCGGCGAAGGTGATGGACGCCCGTGCGATCGTCACCGGCCGGGCGCAGTACGGTATCGATACGGATCGGCCCGGCATGCGCTATGCGGTCATCCAGCGATGCCCGTTTCTTGACGGCACCGTTGTGTCCTTCGACGACAGCGAGGCGCGCAAGGTGCCGGGCGTGCTGGATGTATTCACCATCGACGGGCCGAAGCCCGGTGAACCCTACGTGATACTGGCCAGCGGGATCGCGATCGTCGCCACCTCGACCTGGGCCGCGATGCAGGGGCGCGAGGCTCTGCAGATCGAGTGGGACCGCGGACCCCATGCTCAGGAAAACACCCCGGCTTTCTGGCGCCAGGCCGAGACACTGCTGGCTGGCACGGGTCAGGTCGTCCGGACTGACGGCGATTTCGACGCCTCCGCGGGAACGGCCGAGCAGGTCGTCACGGCGCGCTATCGGGTGCCGTTCGTCAACCACGCGCCAATGGAGCCCCAGAACTGCTTCGCCCACGTGCGCGAGGACGGGGCCGATATCATCGCGCCCACGCAAATGCCGGCCGGGGCAAGCCGGGCGGTCGCAGCGGTGACCGGATTGCCGCGCGAGAACATCCGGGTGGAGATGACCATGGCCGGCGGCGGCTTCGGACGCCGGCTGACCAACGACTACGTGGCCGAGGCCGCGATGATCTCGAAACGCATCGGGGCGCCGGTGAAGTTGCAGTGGAGCCGCGAGGATGACGTCCGCCACGATTTCTACCGGCCTTCCGGCCTCCACGAAATGAAGGCCGCCCTCGACGATGACGGCCGGATTACCGCCTGGACGCAGCGGCTGGCGAGCGCCGGCAAGTACTACCGCCGCCCGAACGTCAAGCCCGAGGAACAATACGCCCCCGAACTCTATGTGGACGACTTTCCGGCCGGCATCGTCGAGAATCTGCGGGTCGAGTGGTTCGAGGTGCAGTCGGGGGTGCCGCGCGGATCCTGGCGCGCGCCCGCACACACCGCCAACGCGTTCGTCGTCCAGTCCTTCCTGGACGAAATTGCGCATGCCACCGGGCGTGATCCGCTGCAGATGCGGCTCGAAATGTACGGCGAGAATCGCGACCTGCCCTATGGCCAGCACGGCGGCCCGGTGTTCAATCCCTGGCGGCTGTCGCGGTTGTTGAAACATGTCGCCGCCCGCATCGATTACGATCGCCGGCGGCCGGAAGGCCGGGGTGTCGGCCTCGCATCGCATTTCACGTTTGGCGGCTACGCCGCCCACGCCGTCGAAGTTTCGGTGGGCAGCCGGGGCGAGTTGAACGTGGAGCGTATCGTGGCAGCCGTGGATTGCGGCGCGGTAGTCAATCCGCTGGGGGTCGACGCGCAGCTGCAGGGCGGCACGATTGACGGTTTGAGCACCGCGCTGAACCTGGAAATCACGGTTCGCGACGGCCAGATCGAACAAAGCAATTTCCACAATTACCGACTGCTCGGGCTGAAGGACGTGCCAGTCGATTTCGAGACGCACATTCTCCCGTGGGGCGACAAGCCGGCCGGCATGGGCGAGATCGGGCTGCCCAGTCTGGCGCCCGCGCTCACCAATGCGATCTTCAGGGCCTCGGGCGTGCGGATTCGCGCGCTGCCGATCGGCAAACAGCTGCAGGAGGCGATTCGGGCCTGAGGCGCGGCACAGTGCCGGGGTCAGGGTAAAGCGCCGGTACAGTTACTCAGGCACTTTACCCTGATCGTTTCAGCGAACGCGCCCGGGTCAGGGAAAGCAGTTGACCGGTCCCGGCGCCGAGTTCGGTCCAGGGGACGCCGATCCGCAGCCTGGCGACGGCGGCAGTCGGCATCAGCTTGCCGTCGGCTGGTCTGGGCACCCTGCCCTCGCTCAGGGTTTCGACCAGGTCTTCGAGGCCCGGGTTATGGCCGGCAATCATCACGCGCCGCGCTTCGGCGGGACTCTCCCGCAGCACTTCGATCAGGTCCCGTGTCCAGCCGCCGTAAACCCGTTCATCCCAGCAAATGCGCTGCGCCTCGACGCCCAGTTTGCGGCAGACCAGCATCACGGTCTGCTTCGCCCGCAGCGCCGGCGAACTGACGACGTAGTCCGGAATCAGGCCTTGCTCGAAGAGCCACCGGCCGACGCGCGGGGCGGCTTTCTCGCCGCGTTTGGCCAGCGGCCGCTCGAAGTCGGAAGGGGCGCCCGTGTCCCAGGCGGACTTCGCGTGCCGAAGTATGAGCAGTTCATGGTCCATGCGGGTCATTATGGTCGATTAACTAAATCTGCGCGAATGGTCTATGGTTGAAGGAACAGCTGCCCCTGGCCACATTGGAAAATTTGATGCATCCGCATGGTTTGACCCGCCGTCGCTTTGTCGCCGCCGCGCTGGCCGCGCAGTCCGGCGGCCGCTGGCAGGATCTGGATGCCGCGGCACAGATCGAGGCCATGCGCGGCCTCGGGAACGAGGCCTTTTTTGCCGCCATCCAGAACCAGGTGCGGGCCGGGATCTACATGGGGGCTGCGTACTGGAAACACGTCGGCTATCCCGGTCCGTCGAAGGACTTCGGCGGTTACCTGAGGCGCGGCGCCGGCGAAATCGACTGGTTGGGGGAGGATTCCTGATGGCGCGCCGCTACGAACTGGACGATGAATCCGTCGTTGTCGTGATCGGCTCCGGCGCCGGGGGCGGTACGGTAGCCAGCGAACTGGCCCAGAAGGGTGTCGACGTCGTCTGCCTGGAAGCCGGCGGCCGGCTGACGCTGGCCATCATGCCCGGCCCCGTGGATTTCCATCGCGGCACGCGGCAATCGGGGCTCATCCTGGATGAGCAACGCCACGACGACTCACGCGGCTTCGCGGGCGGCTACATCGTCGAGACCGGGGCCGACCAGCCCTATGGCATCGCCGCCATTCTCGGCGGCTGGGGCGAGGATGTCGCGGATTTCCTCGAGCACTACCGCAACCTGGCCGGCTGCTGGATCACCGGCGAGGACCCGCCCGAAGCGCACAATCGGATTACCCTGCACCCCACCGAGCGGGACGCCCACGGCCTGCCCGTGCCGGTGCTCGAGTACCGGGATCATGCCAACTCCGTGGCGATGAAGGAACACGCCCGGCGGCAAGGCGAGCGTATTTACGAATCGCTGGGCGCCAGGCGAATCGCGTCCCGGCCGAATGTCGGCCACGGTTGCCACAACATGGGGGTGGCGCGGATGAGCGAGCGCCCCGCCGACGGCGTCACCAACCGCTGGGGCCGCCTGCACGAGATGCCCAACCTCTTCGTCAGCGACGGCAGCCTGTTTCCCAGCAGCGCCGCCCCCAACCCGACACTGACCATCGTCGCCCTGGCCATCCGGCAGGCTGAGCACATCGCGGACACCATGGCGCGGCGCGAAATTTGAATCGCCCGGCGGCTGTGCTCACGCTGGCGCGGCCGTCGAAACCGATCCCGTTCAAATCGGGTATGATCCGTCCTCCCGGAAACAGCTGATTGCTCGTGCCTGGGTCGCCCGGGAGCCAGCGAGGCAAAGAAACTAACCAAAGAGAGGTCATGAATGCGAACAAGACACTATCTGTTATCGGCGTTCCTCTTGCTGGCGACGGTATCACCCGAACTGCTGGCCAAGGCACTCGGTCCCCCGGTCGAGGATCTGCTGGGCGCATCGGAGCGTGTCCGGATCGTCGTTGCGAACGCCCGGGAGAAGACGGGGCCCGACAAGATACGTTTTGACGTCAGCGAACGGCTATCCGGAGAAGCCCCGGACGAGGTTGTTATCCGAACCGACGAACGCACTTTCGCCGATGTGACGGTTGGGACGAGCTACGTTGTGGCCTTCAGTTACCTGCGCAAGGACCGCATGTTTCGCAAAGGATGGGAGGAAGATCCGGAGGGTCCCTCTACCGTCTCCACGATGGGACTGGGCACCACCGCGCTGTTCGAGGCCACACCCGAGCTGAAGTATCTTTTCTCTGCGGGTGCTAATTCGAATCCCGACGGCGCTGCCCGGCTGGTCGACGCCTTGCTTGACGTGGTCGCGCAGGAAGACACCCGCGGTCGGGGCCTGGCCGTGGAGGAGTTGTCCCTGCGCGGGGACCTGACCGGGCAGATGGAAGCGGCACAGGCGGAAAAACTGAAATCGGTGTTACAGGACGTCGAACTCGGTCCGCGACACCACGATTTGTTTCTGCAGGCGGCACTCCGCGTATCCCCCGAACTGACCACGCCCTGGCTGTTCGAGGAACTGCGGAGGATCATCATCTGGCACGGCACTCAGTACGATCTGGGAACGTTCGTCCCGACGCTGATGCGCACCGCGGCCCTGGGGCTAAAGGAGGCCGGTGACCCGTCGGACATCGGGCTGCTCAGCCTGCTGCTGTACGCCAACCATCCGGGCGTGTCCAAGGCAGCCCTGGCCAGCATGGCACATCTCAACCGCGCGGCGGCTGCAGCCAAGGCGGATCAGGCGCTCGATCGCGGCTGGATTCTCGACGAGACCCGGGGGGCGCTGACGCGGTTCCTCGACGAGAGCGGGCCCTGAGGCGCGGTCGCGCGAGTGCCTGATATTGCAGCTCATACAAGAGAGGCCGGCGCAATGCGCCGGCCTCGTCGGTACTTGCCGTTCTTCTCGGAAGCTTAGTTCTGGCCGCTGGCGTTGCTGCTCGTGAGCTTGAACGCGCAGACGCGGGTATTGAAGTCAAAACTGCCGGAGTTCTCGTAGTATTCCCCGGTGAACCAGAAGGTGGTCTTGTCCTTCGGATCCACGCTCATGGAGGAGTAGTCGCCCCAGCGATTGGACGAGCCGATCTGTGAGCCCGTACCGGCGTGGCATTCGGTCTCCGCGCCCAGCGTGCCCAGGGGATCATTCACCCGGCGGCCGGCCAGGCGGATCGACGGGAAGGTGGCGGTGCTAGAGACGTTGTAACCGATAGCGATGTCGCCGGTCTGGTTCATCGATGCCGCGCCCATCCAGCGGTTCTCGCCGTCGTTCGGCGCATAGGTGCCGGCTTGGTGCACGACGTAGCCGCCACCCGAATCGCGCAGCTCGGCCCAGCGCACGCCTGCGGTATCGAAACCGTCGGTGTCAACCGTATGGCTCACCACGATCGATTCGTGGCGGGTGCCGCCAGGGTAGTCGTCCTCGACGAAATGCTGGTATGACGCCCGGTACATGGTGAACTGGCTTAAAGTATCCAGATCGTCGTTGGGGGAGACCGCCGGCACCGGCTGCGGCACGCACGGGCCGTAATTACACATGTTGGCGTCGAAGGCCGGGCTGGGAATCAACCCCAGGGGGGTGAACGTGGGCGGCCCGGGGAAATTCGCGTTGAAGGCCCAGTGGTAGTAACCGTCCTGGCCGCCGCCATTGCCCCAGGTTTCGTCATCGAAGGCCTGCACGAAAATGTTGGGCGCACCCGCCGGCGGAGCGTGGTTCGAGGCCTCCCAGTGCGAGGGCTGGAGGCTGTAATAAACAGGCGCGGCGCCGGTGTTAGGCAAAATTAGCTTCCATCCCGACGCCGGTGCACCCGCCAGCATAGCTGCCCGGTCGACCACGCCCAGGCTGGCACCAACGAAGAAAGTTGGGCTACCGTACTCGAATTCGTTTACAGAAATATAGTAGCCGTCCGGCCAGACCGTCACCTTGGGATAGTCGTTAAGTGCCGCGTATCCGCCGAAACTCGGCGTGCTGTAGATGAAGTCATACACGTAATAGGCACCCGTCGGATCGCTGGTCTGAGAAACGGCGAAGCACTGGTGGCTGACGAAAATATCTGGCCCCGGGATGAACTCGAAGATTGCGAACTGGCTGAAAATCCAGCGCTCGGCGTCGTGGTCGTACAATGCGATCGGATCACCATCGTTAAACACATCACACGCCGTGCCCGTGCCGTTCCAGAATATGTTGTTGGGCAGCGGGCCGATCACGCTGGCTCCGGTTTTCTTGTCGAAGCACTCGAACACCACGTTGTTCATCTGGCAGAAGTAGTTCTTGCCCACGTCGCCGTTAGTGTCGGGCGGCACAAGGCGATAACCGACCAGAGCCGCATTGTCATCATCCGAAGTGCCTTCGAAGTTCCGCCTCAGATCGACGCGAGTTCCACCCGGTGCCTTCAGCAGGGGGTCGGGCGTCGCCGGGGCTGCCTGGGCCGCGAGTTCTTCCGGGGTCTTGAATGAAAACCGGGTCTGGTTGGGAACGACGCGCTCGGGCTTGCCCGCTTGCTGCGCGCGGAATTCTTCCCAATCGAAATTCCGCTCGAGGTCCCTGAGTGCCGGTGTGGCGCCCTGATATGCCGTCTCGACGCTGAGTTGCGTCGGACCACTCGGCTGGGCGAACGCCGCCGGTATGAGGGCCAGCGCGCACAACGCAACGCCAGCTTGTCTGACTAATCTTGCTTCCATATTCATGTCTCCTCAGATTCGTCGATAGATGAGCGCAGGCACAGCTGCAGCACAAACTGGCACGCCTGAACTCTGGAATGCCTTTCTGGCTGCAGAAATATGCTCCTCACTTAGTGTAGTAGCAGTTGTGCATGCGGCGGTCAAGCAAACCCACAAGAAAAAGGGCCTGGACCAGGGCTAATGCACCTGCTCCCGTGTACTCAATTGCTTCCCCGTGTGATAACCGCAGGCCGCGAACCGGGGAATGGCGCGCGGTACGGTGACTTCGCCTGGCGAGCCGGCCATCTCTCAGATGACCAGCCCGCCAGTTGTCAGTCAGCTCCGCTGTTCGATCGGAACGTAGTCGACTTCGGTGTTGCCCTGGTAGATCTGCCGCGGACGGGTGATCCGGTGAGTCGGATCGTCCATCATTTCTTTCCACTGGCCGATCCAGCCGGGCA
>CALKKN010000309.1 GCA_937995275.1 uncultured Lysobacterales bacterium
GGGTGGGGGAACTCTTCTGGCCCTGGGTGTGGGGACCCGGCTACCAGGTCTACGGTCAGGATGATCGGCTCAACGCCGCGGCCCTGCGCCATGCCAGGGCGCAGGGCGGGCTCGGCGGCTACGTTCATCCCGTGGCGATCGACGACCCGCTTACGCCGGAAACGGCCTCGTCGGTACCCGTCAGCCTGGTCGCCGACGCGGTCCTGGGCGAAGTCGATCTGATCGAGCTGGGCTGCCTGTGGACCGATGAGATCGGCACCGGTTCGCTCTGGCATCAAGTCCTGAACCTGGGGATTCCGCTGGCGGCTTCGGCCGGCAGCGATGTCATGAACAACTACTACCGGACCATGGCGATCGGGGCCACCCGTGTTTACGTCAAGCCAGTGGCGGCATTGAACGCCGACAGCTACCTGCGCGCACTGAAGGAAGGCCGGAGCTTCGTCAGCAACGGCCCCATGGTCGAGTTCCAGGTGGGCGGCAAGGAACCGGGCGAGGCCATCCAGCCCACCGGATCCGAGGCAAGCTGGACTTTGAGCGTCCATTCCCCTCTGCCCTGGGAAAGCGTGCAGATCTTCGTGAACGGAACGGCTGTGCAAACCCTGGACGGCAGCCCGCAGGCCGGCAGCAAGCGTTACGAGGGACGCGTCGACGTGCCCGCTGGAGGCTGGATAACGGCACGGGTCCTCGGCGCGAATACCGGGTGGCCGGCCATGGACAGCTACCTGTTCGCCGAGAGCAGCCCGGTCTGGTTCGGGCAGGTGGGGAGCACGGATCCTGCGGCGGCACGCGAGGCCGCCCGCAATCTCTCGATGGTCCTGGACGCCTCGGAACAGAAGCTCAGGGAAGGCTACGGCGAGATACCGATACCGAATCTGCTGGACCACTTTGCACGGGCCCGGGGTCGGCTCGAGGCCGAGGCCGGCGATTAGGCAGCTCGCTCAGATCCAGCGCAGGCCAACGCCGAAAACCAGTACCAGCAAGGCCGCAAACCCCCACAGGATAGCGACCGCCCTGGCCTGCCGCCGGGTATCGCCCAGGTCGTGCACCCAGAAAGCCGCCAGGAAGAACCACAGGTAGCCGACCACGAAGATCAGCCACGGGGCCCTGGCGCTCCACCAGGGCCAGTCCCAGGTAAGCGCGTCGATGCGGTTCAGCAGTATCTCGACGAAAACGCAGAAGGCCGAGCCCGCCAGGGCGATGAACCAGCGGTTCGGAATGCCCAGGATTCGGGTCGCGGGATCGGCCGGCAGCATCTTCGCCCAAGCGATCCCCGCGATCGCGAACATGAACATGATCTCGATATTCAGCCCGATCAGGACCAGGTAAGCCGTCCCGCCGGGCGTAGCCCACAGCGGGGCATACCCGTTCAGGTGAAAAAAGACCGAGTTGAGGATCTCGTTGACCCAGTCCGCGCCCCAAAAAGCCAGACCGGCAAACACCCCGTTCAGCCGGCCTTTCTGGATTTCGGAACTGTAAATGAACAGGACGATGGCCAGCAGCGGGATGACGTACCACTGGAACAGGCCGGGATCCCGCAGGATGTCGAGCGCTTGCTGTGCGTGTTCGGTGGGCATATGAGGTTTCCGTAATTTGCCCGCAGTATAACGCTGCTTATACTGTTGTGAGTGTCGGTCATTCGCCCCACGGGGCAGGAAACGGCCGGCGCCTGCCCCACGGGGCAGGATCAACCGTGCGCGCCGGCAAGGCGCCAAAGACCTGGAGGCCAGAACATGAGCGTTATCGACGAGATCCTTAGCCACAACGAAGCCTATGCCGATCAGTTCGAAAAGGGCCATCTGCCCATGCCGCCAGCCAAGAGACTGGCGGCCGTGGTGTGCATGGACGCCCGGCTGGAGACCGGCGCTTTGCTCGCCCTGGTCGAGGGCGACGCACACGTCATCCGAAACGCGGGCGGCGTGGTGACCGACGACGTGATCCGCTCGCTGACCATCTCCCAGCGGCTGCTGGGCACCCGCGAGATCATGCTGATCCACCACACCGATTGCGGCATGCTGACTTTCAGCGACGACGAACTCAAGCAACAGATCCTGGACGATACCGGCATCAAGCCGCCGTTCGCGATGGAGAGTTTCGACGACCTCGAGGCGGACGTGCGCCAGTCGCTGGGGCGGATCATGGCGAGTCCGTTCATTCCGAACAAGGAAGAAGTCCGCGGGTTCGTTTACGACGTGGCCTCGGGGCACCTGCGCGAAGTGACCTGACTTGGTGGCGGGGCCGGGCGTCCCGGAGGGATACCGGCATTCGTTACCTCCCCAAGAGTGGCGGGCTCAGTTGCCGGTGAGCCCCCGGATGACGACCTTGCCGGTCGCGTGCCCGGCCTCGGCATAAGCCAGCGCGTCGCGGGTTTTGTCGAAGTCGAACACGCGGTCGATGACGGGCCGGATGACACCCCCTTCGACCAGGGTCGCGATCTCGCGCAACTGGTCGCCGCTGGCGTGCATGATGAAAAAACGATAGCGGCCGCCCGCCGCACGGGCCCGGCGCCGGATGCCGGCGCTCATCAGGCTGACCACCATGCTCAACGGCAGGGACAGCCCCCACTCGCGCGCGAACTCCGGTCCGGGCGGACCGCTGACCGACACGATCATCCCGCCGGGCTTCAGTACTTTCACCGATCGCCTGAGCGTATCCCCGCCCACGGTATCGAGCACGACGTCGCAATCCTTCAGAACGGCGGTGAAATCCTGCGTGCGGTAATCGATCGTCTCGTCCGCGCCCAGCGATTGCAGCAGATCGTGCTTGGCGACGCTGGCCGTGGTCGCAACCTGCGCGCCGAGGTACTTCGCGTATTGGATGGCGAAGGTGCCCACACCCCCGGCGCCCGCGTGGATCAGGGCTTTCTGTCCCGCTGCGAGCCCGGCCAGCCCGCCCAGTCCCTGCAGGCAGGTCAGCCCAACCAATGGGAGGGAAGCGGCTTCGGCAAAATCCAGACCGGCAGGCATGGGCGCAACCTCGTAGGCCTGCACCGCGATCCGCTCGGCGAAGGCCCCGATCTGGCGTTTGTCCGGCCGCGCATAGACCGCGTCTCCGACTGAAAACCCGCTGACCCGGCTGCCGACGCCCACGACCACGCCGGCCAGGTCATTGCCCAGGATCAAGGGGAAGTCATGCTTCAGGATCAGGCGAGTCATGCCGGACCGCATCTTCCAGTCGATCGGGTTGACGCTGGAGGCGCGGACTTCGACCAGGACGTCGTCGGGCGTGATCTGCGGCTCCGGCAGGTCGCCGCAACGGAGCTTGTCAGGCCCGCCGTAGGATTCGATGTACCAGGCTTTCATGGGGGACCATCTTCCCACAGCGGCATAGACACTGCTGTAGGAGCGGCTTCAGCCGCGATTGAAATAGTCGGTCGTCAGAACAGGGTTGTCCTGAAACCACCCTATCGCGGCTAAAGCCGCCCCTACAGAGTTGGCGCCAGCGAACCTATTTCTTCTGCCGGAAGGTCATGCCTGTAACAACACCGGCGTGATCGGATGGCCACAGGTCATCGACCGTGCGATCCTGCTGCCGGTCGCCGACGACGGTGGCATGCACGGCGTTCAGGAACTTCGGGCCCACGGGACCCGCCAGCGGCGGGCGCACCCAGACGTGGTCGATGCGCTCATCCAGCCACGACACGGGATTCATCAACAGATCCTGCTGGCAGCAGGTGTAGCCGGGATCGGGCGCCCCGTTGCGTACGTTCCAGGTATCGATGTACCCGTTGCCGGCCATGAGTGCGTAGGGCGTCGGACACAGTCCAAGGGTGTCGAAATCCGGCGGCAGCAGGCAAATGGACTCCGGGCCCGCCGCCGGGTCGGAGTTCAGGTCGCCGACCACCACGAGGATTTTATCGCCGAGGATATAGGGCAGGCTGTTCAGGATTTGTGTCAGCTCGTACGCCTGCACCGATTGGAAGAAGTTGGCGGCCGGATTGCCGCTGACCTCCAGGTGCGTGTTCACGAAGCGGTAGTCGCGCCCGTTCAGGTCGACGTCCACGATGTTGTAGCCGCGGGTGAAGACGATCTCCCCGCCCCCGGGGATGGGGACTGGCAGGTTATACAGGAAGTTGTCGCTCTGGCTGAACGTGACATCGACATCCGACCGCTTCAGTGTGACATCGCGGTCGGTCAACCGGGCGTCGAACACCGGATAGGGGCAATCCAGCAGGCCCAGGTTGGCGACCGGCAGTTCGACGTCGGCATTGACGACCGCGGCGGCGACCTGGTATTGCAGGCCGCGCTCCGCCAGTTCGGCCAGCAGCATTGCAAGGTAATCGGCATAGATGTCCGTCGCATTGGGTGTCGGATCGCCCGGCGGCGGAATAATGTCGCTGGGGCACTCGGTGCGGATCAGGGAGACTTCCTGCAGGCCGATCAGGTGCGGTTCATGCTCGGCGATCAGGTCGGCGATGGACTCGGCGCGCTGGGCAAAATCCGTCACCTGGATGTCGGCGAATATCTCCGCCGCGTTGATCGGAATGGACTGTTCCGGGTTCAGTATTTTGAACAGGTTGGCGCCGACGTACACGTTCTGCGTCATGACCTTCAGGCGCCCGGCCTGCCCGTCCTTGCCCTTCGCCTGACCCGCCAGGGCCGTCTGCCAACAGGCCGCCAGAATCAGGGCAGCCAGAATCGATCGGAAAATCCTCGCGGTCTTCATATGTTCTTCTCCGTTGTTTGAAGCAACCTTTCCAGTATAGGGGAAATGGCGGGACGTTCCTGATCAGGATCGCCCTCAGACCTCTAACCTCAAGTTCAATGGCAGGCTGCGGACGCGCCGCCCGGTCGCGGCGAAAATGGCGTTGCAGACGGCTGGTGCCACCGGCGGCAGCGGTGGTTCGCCCAGGCCGCGCGGTTCGTGGTCATTGGCCGCGAAATGGACCTCGATGTCCGGCGCCTGGTGCATGCGCAGCAACCGGTAATCATGAAAGTTGCTCTGCTCGACCACGCCCGCCCGCACGGTGATTTCGCCCATCAGCGCCGCGCCGAGGCCATCCAGGACCGCGCCCTCGACCTGCGCCCTGGCGCCCTGCGGGTTGATCACCCGGCCGCAATCGACCGCGGCCGCGCGCCGCGTCGGCCAGGCGAACACCCAGCACGAGACCGGCGCCGCTCATGACGCCCAAACGCAGCAATTGGCGTCGGGAAATTCCGTTCATCGGCCCCTCCCGGGATCAGGCTTAACCCTAGCACCGTGAAGCCGCCTTTGCCCGGCGAATGCGGCGGGGCGAGCCCGGCGGGCGACAGGCCAGACGGGCGGACAATGCCCGCCTGATTCCGCTGGAATAGGCCCCGCGCTCAGCGCGCCATCACGGCTTCCATGTAGGGCTTGACCAGGGCTCGCGCCCGGATCACGCTGTCGCGCCCCTCGAGGCGCTCGAGCCAGTTCTCCAGCCTCGGGAAAGCAGCCAGCGAAAGATCGACTGAACGCGCCTGCTCGACGTAAGCGAGCGCGAACGGGTCGGCGATGGAAAACGCATCGTTGGCCAGCCATTCGCGGTGTTCCAGCCAGTCGTTCACCGACTGCAGCTGTTGACTCGCGAGCCTTGCCGCCTCCTCGCAACCGGCGGCGTCGGGCTCGCCCATGCCGGCCACCGGCTTGACGATCTTCTCGAAAAAAAGCTTCGTCAGCCACCGGCCCGGGTGGCAGGTGAAATAGGTCATCCACTGGTCCACCCGCGCCCGTTCCAGCTTGTCCGCGGGATACAGCGGTGAATGTTCGACGCTGGCGACATAGCGGCAAATGGGCCCGGACTCGAACAGGAACTGTCCGTCGTGCTCCAATACAGGCACGCGGCCGACCGGCGTCATCTTGCGAAAAGTCTCCGTGCGGTGATCGCCCTTGCCGAGATCGACGTAACAGTATTCGAAATCGACACCGAGTTCCTCCAGGACGTAGAGGGTTTTCATCGTATTCTGGGTGAAAAAGCCGTGCAGTCGGTACATCCTCTCTCCTCCGGTTCGATCGGCCGGGCCGCCGCCCATGCCGGCCTTCATTAGCCATAAATCCGTTTCATAAGTGGCGTCATCCGCCGCATGCCGGCTATCGCCGTCACCGTCAGCAGCCCCGCCATCATCGCGCCGGTGACGCCGCAGGTCAGTGTATCCTGCCCCGTCAGCCACAGGCCCGGAATGCGCGTGCGTGGGCCCAGCCACTCCTGCTGCATCCGCTCCGGCGTGTGATCCAGGCCGTACAGCTCACCGTGCCGGTAGCCGGCGAACCACTCGGTGGAGAGCGGGGTCGAGACCTCGTAATAGTCGACCCTGCCCTCGAGCTGCGGCAGCCTGTCGTACAGGTGCCGCATCAGCCGTTCGCCGAGCTGCGCCTTGAAGGCCTCGTAGTCTTCGCCGCGCTTGCCCCAGGTGGTCCCCTTCCATTTCTCGAACCATCCGTAAGGCGCCGGCGCGACGATCTCGACGGTGGCCGTGCCGGGGTGCCGGTTCAGGTAATCGGGGTCCTTGGCGGACGGGAACGAAATGTAGACGACCGGGAATGGCGCATCCGGATTATCGAGGAACGCCTGCACGGCGCCGTCGTAGTCGTTGGAGGGGTAGACCCAGAAATTGGTGCGCGGCAGACCGAGTTCCTCCGCCGTGGCCTGCAGGCCGATGTAGACACCGAGGTGGCCGATGCTCGGCCGCACCCGTGACAACCGTTCGCCGTAACCGGCCGCCTGAACGATCTCAGCCGGCAGCAGCTCGCAGAAGGTGTTGTCGACACCCGCCGACGACACCACGCAGGGGCAGTCGATCAGGTGCCCGTCCTCCATCTCGACGCCGCGCACCGCCCCGTCCTCGACGCGGATGCGCCGGGCGCGCGCGTACGTGAACACCTCGCCGCCCGGCCGCTGAATTCTCGGAATGATGCTATCGGCGATGCGCCAGGATCCGCCCACCGGGTAGAAGCCGCCATGCAGGTAGTGCCGGGCGATCATCGCGTGCACCATGAAGACCGACTGCCTGGGCGGTAGCCCCATGTCGCCCCACTGGCCGCAGATGGTGGCGATCAGGTCCCTGTCGTCGGTCAGCGCGCTCAGCACGTCATAGGTCTTCTCATACATGAAGGCCGGCGTTTTCCATTTGCGATAGGGCGCCGCGAGCAGTCGTTGCCACGGCCGGAACACGCGCTCCATGCCGAGCATTGACAGCGCTCCGCCCACCTGGGCCAGCAGCTGCATGTACGCATCGATGGCGGGTTCCTCGGCCGGGAACTGCGCCACCAGGTTGGCGCGGAAAGCCTGCTTGCCGGCGCGCGCGCAGAACACCTTGTCGCCGATGAAGAAGCGATCGTATTCATCGTCCATCGGCGCCCACTTGAGCCCGCCCTCCGACAGGAAATCGAACAGGCGGCGCGTGCGGGTGGGGGCGCCGACATCGCCGATGTAATGCACCCCTACGTCCCATTCATAGCCGGCGCGCTCATAGGAGTGCGTGTAGCCGCCCGCCGTGTAGTGCTGCTCCAGCACGCACACTTTCCAACCGAGGTCGCTCAGGAGTGCGGCCGTGGTCAGGCCGCCCATGCCCGAGCCGATGACCAGGGCGTCGTAGTCCGGGGCGAGCCGCCCGGGGCGATAGCGATAGCCGATTCGCAGGGTGCTGGGTTTCATCCGGGTCATGGGCCGATGCTAAACGATTCCCGGACCGGCCACACGGCTCAGGTACTGCTCGCTGACGGGACGGGCGCGGTGGCCGGCAGGAACTCGATCGAGCCGATCTCGAGCGCAAACGGGCCGGCGGTCTTGTCGGCCAGCATGAAGCCGATCTGCCGGATGTTGGCGGGCACGACCGGTCCTGCATCCGGCACCCGGCGGCCGCGAAACACCGGTACGAATTCTGCGAAGGCCAACTCGACCGTCTGCCATTCGCCGCGGGTCGGGAACTGCGCCCGCCAGGCAGTGCCGTCCCAGCGGTCGTCCAGGCGCAGGCGGAACTGGTAGGTCCGGCCGTCGCCGCGCAGGCGCAGGCGCACACCGACCGCCCCCGACAGGTCGGTCTCGACGGCCCGGCGTACCGAGGCGAATCCGCCGCTGTTCTCCAGCGAGAGAACGCCTTCGAAGCGCAACCCCTGCTCGGAGGCGACCATGCGGCCGGCGGAAACACCACCCATCACGCCGTCGTTGACCGCCTGCCAGGGGTCGAGCGCGAGGTCCAGCCCGATAGGCGTACTAGTCAGGTTCATGACCAATGCCAGACACGCCGAACACAACGTCACGCCCCGGATTCCGGTCAGCCGTACCGGCGCTCATGCGCCGCCAACGTTGGCTCGACCTTGTCCAGGGCCTTCTGCAGGCGCGCATGAATGGTCCCACCGGCGTTGTCGGCCGCCAGCAGGGCCGTAACGTGCGCCGCGCACAGGTTTTCCGCCGCCCGCCACCGGTCGATCAGCTCCCGCGCCCACTCGCGGAAATCCTGCGCGGCGCCCGGTCGCTTCTCCAGCGCCTTGGCCAGCGTCGGATGGAAGCTGACCTGGTCGCCCAGGCCCAACATGCGCAATAGGGACGGCAGACGGAGATACGTCAACGTGTCGTCGGAGTGGATGGATCGCGACGCTCGGTGCAACGCGAGCACCGAGGAGAAATGCACATGCTCGTTGGCGGAGATGAAATCGACGCCGCGCGGCACCGAAAAGTCGAAATCCTCCGCGAAGGCCGCGTGCAGCGCGGGGTCTTCCGTGCGTTGCGGTTCCCAGGGCAGGTCCGGGAACCGCTCCAGGTGACGCGCCGTACCGTACAGCCGAGCCTGCGGATAATGCTCGTGCATCCACCGCACATGCATCGTGTGAAAGGGATGCAGGTTCAGGATGGCCTCGACGTTTTCGCCCCCACCCGTGAGTTCGTTCACGCGCCGCCGGGGGGCGCCGGAGAGGGTGTAGGAATCGAGAAATACGAACTTGCCGCTGGCCAGTCGTACCAGCGATGCCTGGGTGCCGACGTCCAGAACGCCGCCAACGCGGAAAGTCCCGCGGAGGTTCCAGAAATTGTCCGCCACATCGAGAATGTCATTGGCCATGAGTGCCTCCACTTTGTGTGCGGATCCGGCAACGCGGCGTGCACCGGCCCGACGACCCACTTGCCTAATCTACACCGGTTGCCGCGGGGATGCGCGAATTCCTGCCGGCAGACAGGCGGCATCATCGAGGCGGTATATACTTCGGAAAGCTCAGACCCGAGGGAGTTTCGCCATGCACCTGCAGTTCCAGCGATTTGTGACCACCTGCCTTCTTCTGGCGGCCGTCCTGGCGACGGCGTCTGCGCTGGGCCAGGAAAAGTCTTCCTTGTCCGGGGAAATCGGCGCCGTAATCGAGGCCGAGGGCATCGACGCCGCGAAACAGCGCTTCGCAGAGGTCTATCCGGCCCACAAGGACGACTACGAGGTCGACATCCAGGGCATGATGGCGCTGGGCCAGGGCTACATGCAGGCCGGTGACATGGAAAGCGGCATGGCGGTCATGGAAATGATGAGCGTCATCAGCCAGGACATGGCGTCCGCGGCCATGAGCACCTATAACCCACAGATGGCCGAAATGCAGCAGAAAGCCATCGAGGCGGACCGCGCCGCGGAGGAGCAGGCCGCCCGCAAGCGGGAGGAGGAGCAGCGCACGCAGCAGCGGGCCGAGGCGCAGGCCCGCGGCAAGGCGCGGGACGACCTGGACCGCTTCAGGGGGCTCTACGCCGATCCGGCGGACGAGGGCCGGCTCCGCACCCTCTTCGTCACGGTCTCCTGTGACGGCTACCTGGTTACCGGGCCGATGTGGGCGGACGTGGGACCCTGGTGGATGCGATCCGCGGCCGATACGGTGTTCACCTATTCCGATTCGTTCACCAGTTTCAGCATGGAGTTCGCCGGCAGCGGCGAAGCGACCTCGCTCAAACATGACCTGGAGGGCGTCACGAGCCCGCTCCGGTGGGTGAGCGGGCTGCCGGATGAGTGGAGTGACTGCCAGGAGCGGCCCCGCCGCTGATGCAGCGTCTTGGGCAATGCGGCCCTTCTCGCTGGCGTGACTTCTCCCAATCGTTCAGGAATTACGTTCCCGCGAACCGCCGGCGTGGCCAGACCCGACAAGCAGAAATTTCTCGGCCCTGCTCAGTTTTTTGATGGCGGCTTCGCGCCGAGTGGCGCTGCTGCGGCTGTGGCCGCCTTCCCGGAACACCACTTCGACCGGCCGGCGTCCGCTGAAGAACTTCGCGCCGCTGGGCCGCTCGAGGTGCTCCCGGAACCGCCGCTCGACGTCGGTGCTGACCCCGGTATAGAGGCTGCCGTCGTCGCAGCGGATGATATAGACGGTCCAGCGGGCGTCGTGGTCCATGTGGTATACCTGGTCGGGCCGAAGACAGGTTACCAGACGAACTGCGCGCCCGCCGGCGCGCTGCCGTTGCCGAACCGAAGGCTGATGGAGGTTCCGCTGCTACCGTGAAAACCATGTACCGCGACATCCGTGAATTGACACGCCGCTTCGGGGCGAACTGGACACGGTTCCTGGCGATCCACGCGGCCGTCAGCATTCTGGTCTTCGTGGTCCTGACTCCGTTGGCCAGCCTGCTGCTGCGGTTGTCCGTGGGACTTTCGGGTTCCGCCGCCCTGTCCGACGAGGACATCCTGTTTTTCGCTCTGACACCGGCCGGGTCCGTTTCCCTGCTGGTGCTCGGCTGCATTTTTTCGATCATCGTGTTCCTCGAGTACGCGGCCCTGCTGGTCGTGGCCCAGTCGATCGACGCCGGCAGCAAAGTGACCGTGGTGCAGGTACTCCAGTTCCTGGCGGGCCGCGCGGCGAGACTGTTTCGGCTCGCTTTGCAGATTCTGCTGCGGGTAGTGCTGAACCTCCTGCCGTTCGTTGCGTTGCTGTACCTGCTGTACCTGTGGTTGTTGTCCGCCCACGACATCAACTTCTACCTGTTCGAACAGCCGCGGGAATGGCGGTTGGCTGTCGCGCTCGGCACTGTCGTCGGCGCGGCTGCCTCCCTCAACCTGCTGCGGCTGTTCATCAACTGGGTTTTCAGCCTGCCGCTGCTGCTGTTCAGCGCGCGCAGTCCGGGGCAGTGCCTGGCGGACAGTCGGGCGGCCGTCCGCGGCGGGCGGCTCCGGGTTGGCGCCTGGCTCGCAGGCTGGCTGGCGGCCAGCCTGTTGCTGACGGCGGCTGTGTCTGCCGCGCTCACGCTGGCGGGCATGTACCTGATTCCGTGGGTGGTAACCTCCGTGGATGTCCTGTTCCTCGCCCTGGGCTTCGTTACTCTGGTTGGCTTTGTGCTGTACTTCGGAGCCACCATTGCCGCCTCGTCGTGGCTGAGCCTGCTGATCTTCAGGCTGTACGGTGATCGCGGCCTGCGAATCGAGATCGCCCCCCAGCCCGGGGCCGAGGCGGTAGAACATCACCGACTGCTCGGCAATCGCAAGGTCCTCGGCTGGTCGCTGGCAGCCGGCCTCCTGGCCGCGCTGGTGACGGCGCACGTTCTCGTCGCCCGCCTGCAATTCACCACGCCAACCAAGATCGTTGCCCATCGCGGGGCTTCGAACGCAGCACCGGAGAACACCCTGGCGGCCGTGCAGGCGGCCATCGACGACGGCGCCCACTGGGTGGAGATCGACGTGCAGGAGACCGCCGACGGGCAGGTCGTCGTGATCCACGACCGCGACCTGAAAAAAGTCGGCGGCTCGACGCTGACCGTGGCCGGCTCGACGCTGGAGCAGCTCCGGGAGGTGGATGTCGGCTCGTGGTTCGGCCCTGAGTTCGCCGATCAGCGGGTACCCACGCTGGAGGAAGTGCTGGAACTGAGCCGGGACCGCATCGGCGTCAATATCGAGCTGAAGTACTATGGCGGCGAGGTGGCCCTCGAACGGAGCGTGATTGACATCGTGGAGCGGGCCGGTATGGCCGACCAGGTCGTCGCCATGTCGTTGAGCTATCGCGGCATTCAGACCCTGCACCGAATGCGGCCGGACTGGACGGTCGGCCTGCTGTCGTCCGTGGCGATCGGCCGGTTGGCCGCGCTCGACGTGGATTTCCTCGCGCTGAACGGCCGCGCCGCCACTCGCCGGCTGATCCGGCAGGCCCACCAGCAAGGCCAACAGGTCATGGTGTGGACGGTCAACGACGCGATCACGATGGCCAGTATGATGGGGCGTGGCGCCGATGCCCTGATCACGGACGAGCCCGCGCTCGCGGTCACCGTGCTGGAGGAGTTCGAACGCCTGGAGCCCCTGGAGCGCCTGCTCATACAGTTGGCCGACTTTTTCGACCGGGCGGGACTGTACCGGGAGCAGTGAACCACCCTTCCGCTGCTTGACCGTGCCCCACTGCCTTCTGCTAAAGTGTCGGCCGGCGATACTTCGCCCCCGGGGACTGCGGCGGTCTCGCATATGCCGAATTTCCGGAAAAACCGTTCGTTTTACCACGAGCGACCCATAACTTGAGACGCGGGAAATGAACCCGCCCGAGGAGAAAACACAATGACCAAATCTTTTAAGAAAGCTGCTATTACCCTGGCCCTCTGCCTGGCTGCCCTGTCCATGACCTCGAATGCACTGGCGCAGGAATGGCCGCTGGTAGCCGGCGACTACTGGACCGTCACCGGTATCGAGATCAAGGACGGCGGTGACCTGAAGTACGCGAATTGGCTGGCCAGCGAGTGGAAGAAGAACGCGGAATTCGCCATGTCCAAAGGTTGGCTCAAGGGTTACAAGCTCTTCGGCAATGTCCACAACCGCAAAGGCGAGCCCGACCTCTACCTGGTCCGGATTTTCGAGGACATGCCGTCGGGCCCCGAAGGCGAGGAACGCTACAAGGAATACATGGAATGGCAGACGAAGACCGAGGAGCAGATGGAAGCCGAGAGCGGCAACCGCGCCGAGTACCGCGAAGTGATGAGCACCGTGTTGCTGAGCGAACTGCTGTTCCGCGAGTAAGGCCAACCGCCACCGCCCCGCCAGGGCTTGCAGTCCTCCTGGCAGGCACTCTGACAACGGCCGGGGAAACGGTTTCCCCGGCCGTTTTCGTATCCGGGGAACGGCTGTAGCGAAACCGGGAGTGTGCTATTTTTACCGGACCGTTCACAGCCTGGAGCCCCCATGCCCCTCAATCTCACCGTTAACGGGCAGCAACACACCGTCGACGTCGAGCCCGATACGCCGCTGCTGTGGGTACTGCGCGACACGCTGGGCCTGACCGGAACCAAGTTCGGCTGCGGCATCGCCCAGTGCGGGGCGTGTACGGTCCACGTTGAAGGCAAAACCGTGCGCTCCTGTCGCACGCCCGTCTCCGCCGTGGGCAACCGCGCCGTCACCACCATCGAAGGATTGTCGGCCGACGGCCTGACCCACGTTCAGAAGGCCTGGATCGAAGAGGATGTCGTGCAGTGCGGTTACTGCCAGTCCGGCCAGGTCATGGCCGCGGCCGCATTGCTGGCCGCCAACCCGAAGCCCAGCGATGCGGACATCGACAAGGCCATGCGGCGCAACATCTGCCGCTGTGGCGTCTACCAGCGCATCCGCAAAGCCGTGCACCGCGCAGCCGAACTGGCTGCTGCCGACAGCACGGCGGGAGGGGCGTAGCATGGCCATGAAACGACGTGAGTTCCTGAGGGACACCGCGGTAGCGGCCGGCGCGTTCACGCTGGGCTTCGTGATCCCGGGCAAGGTCCGGGCCGGCGCGGGCGAAGGCGCGGTCTCCAGTGCGCCCTTCACGCCCAACGCGTTCATCCGCATCACCCCCGACAACCAGGTCACGATCATCCTGGCCAAGTCGGAGATGGGCCAGAGCGTCTACACCAGCCTGCCGCTGATCGTGGCCGAAGAACTCGACGCCGACTGGCAGGCGATCCGGGTCGAGCAGTCGAAGGTCGACCCCGCCTACAACTGGCCCGCATTCCAGATGATGATCACCGGCGGCTCGACCAGTGTCCGCACCTCCTGGGAGGCCCTGCGCCAGGCCGGGGCGACCGCCCGCGCGATGCTGCTGGCCGCGGCCGCGGCAGCCTGGGGTGCGCCGGCGGCCCGATTGGTCACGGCCGACGCCACCATCACCGACCCGGAAACCGGGCGCAGCGCCACCTTCGGGGAAATGGCGGCGGCCGCCGCGCAACAGGCCGTGCCGGCCGACGTTACGTTGAAATCCCCGGACCGGTTTCGCCTGGTCGGCAAGGATCAGAAACGCCTCGACTCCGAGCTCAAGGTCACCGGCCGGGCCACGTTCGGCCTGGACGTGGCGGCCCCGGGGCTGCACTACGCCGTGGTCGCCCGTTCGCCCGTGTTCGGCGGTGTTCTGCAATCGTTCGACGCCAGCCGCGCGGAGGCAATGCCCGGTGTGGTCAAGGTCAAGCAGGTTCCGACCGGCGTGGCGGTCATCGCCGACAGCACCTGGCGGGCGATCAAGGCGCGCGACGCACTCGACCTCACCTGGGACGAGCAGGGCAACGGCGGCGTCGACACCGACCAGATGCTGCAGCACTACCGCGAACTGGCGGGACAGCCGGGTTTCGCCGTCCAGGAGCAGGGCGATTTCGAAGCCGTTGCCGCGCAAGCCGATCAAGTAATCGACGCGACCTACGAAGTCCCTTTCCTGGCCCATGCCTGCATGGAGCCGCTGAACTGCACGGTCCACGACCGGGGCGCCAGCGGCGGGGAGGGCGCCGAAGTCCGGGTCGGTACACAGATGCAGACGGCCGACCGCGCCATGGCCGCCGGAATCCTCGGCTACGAGCCCGAGGCGGTCGACCTGCACACCCAGTTCCTGGGCGGCGGCTTCGGCCGGCGCGCGGCGGCCTGGTCCGACTACGTCGCCGAGGCGGCTCACGTGGCCAAGGGTGAGCCGTGGCCCGTGAAAACCACGTGGACCCGTGAGGACGACACCCGCGGCGGCCAGTACCGGCCGATGACCCTGCACCGCTCCCGGCTGGCGCTGGACGCCGGCGGCCGGCCGCTGGCCTGGCACAACCGGGTGGTCGGGCAGTCCATTGACGGTTTCAAGATGTTAGGAATGGAACCCGAAAACTTCGACAACGCGATGATCGAGGGGCTCAAGACCCAGCCCTACACCGTGCCGCTGGTCAACCTCGAGGCCCACATGACGACCTCGGCCGTGACGACGTTGTGGTGGCGCTCTGTCGGCCACACCCACACCGCCTTCATGAAGGAGACACTGTTCGACGAGGCGGCGCACGCCGCCGGCGTCGATCCGATGGACTACCGGCTGGGACTGCTGGAGGCGCACCCCCGCTTTGTTGCGCTGCTGAAAAAGGTCCGGGAAATGTCCGGCTGGGGCCGCGAATTGCCGGCCGGCACCGGCCTGGGCGTGGCCATCGAGGAGTCCTTCGGCAGCATCGTGGCCGAAGTGGCGCAGGTCCGCGTCAAGGGACAGAAAATCTCGGTAGAAAAGGTGTGGTGCGCTGCGGACGTCGGATTCGCGGTCAATCCGCTGGGCTTGAGGGAACAGATGGAGAGCGGGATCATCTTCGGCCTCAGCGCGGCACTGTATGGAGAAATCACGCTCAAGAAGGGCCGGGTCGAGCAGGGCAACTTCAACAACTACCGCGTCGTGCGGATAGACGATGCGCCCGCGATCGAGGTCGAGATCATCGACAGCGGTGCGGCGATGGGCGGCGCCGGCGAACCCGGTACGCCGCCGATCTTTCCGGCCGTCGGCAACGCGATTTTCGCGGCCAGCGGGAAGCGGTTGCGGTCGTTGCCGTTTCGTTTGAGCTGACGGCAGCGCCCGCCGGCGTTAGCATCGGATCAGGGCAAACCCGCGATGCAGGCAAAGCCGTTTTTCACGCAGCAACTGTCGCCGGCCGAACACGAGCGCTGCATACTGGCGCGCGTGGCCGAAGTTCACCGGTCGCGGCTCGTCCTCTGGGCCGAGAAGGCCGGGATGGTTCTCGAAACCGCGCGGATTGCGGATGACGAGGCACCGACGGTCGGCGACTGGATCCTGCTGGACCGGCATTCCAGTGTTTACGTTCGGCGCCTGGAACGCCAGAGCCTGCTGACCCGCAAGGCCGCCGGCGAGCGGGCCCGCGTGCAGGCGATTGCGGCCAATCTGGACACCCTGTTCATCGTCACGTCCTGTAACCGCGACTTCCGGCCTTCGCGCATCGAGCGTTACCTTGCGCTGGCGCTGGAAGCGGGCGT
>CALKKN010000310.1 GCA_937995275.1 uncultured Lysobacterales bacterium
TTGCCGCGACGCTTGACCGGTTTGAGTTGCTCGAACTCCTGCTCCCAGTAGCGGAGCACGTGCGGCTTCACGCCGCACAGTTCGCTGACCTCGCCAATTGTAAAATACCGTTTTGCCGGGATCGGCGGAAGGTCGCGGTCAATCCCCGGGTCCAACATATGCTTCCACCCTTGAGCGTAGTTTTTGGCCGGGTCGGAAGGTCACCACGCGACGGGCGGATATGGGAATTTCCTCGCCTGTCTTGGGGTTTCTGCCTGGCCTTTGGTTCTTATCCCGAAGCTGAAAATTGCCAAACCCTGACAGTTTGACGTTTTCGCCCCCCTCGAGCGCACTCTTGATGGCCTCGAAAAATGCATCCACAAATTCCTTGGCTTCCCGCTTGTTGAGGCCCACTTCTTCAAACAGGCGGTCTGCGATATCTGCCTTGGTCAGCGACATTGTTATCCTCTCAACTGGGCGCCCAGCCGTTGTCCCAGCTCCGCAACAATCGTTGCGATAAGCGGGTCAACGTCCTCATCTTTAAGAGTGCTGGAAACGTCGTTAAAAATCAAGCCAATAGCGAGACTTTTGTACCCTTCTTTTAAATTCTCGCCCTGATATACATCAAATACTAGCACTTTCTCCAACAAAGGTCCCGCCGCCCGAGCGCTGCATTCTCGCACCTGGGTGTAGCTCGCGTCGTTGGGCAACAACAAAGCAAGGTCGCGGCGTACCGATGGGAAGCGCGAAATTTCTTTCGCGAATGGCACATCTCTATCAAGGGCCGGATCGAGGTCCAGTTCAAAGGCGAAAACCGCTTTCTTGATATCCAGCGCCTTCAGCACCGCCGGGTGCACCGCGCCGCACCACCCCACGGTCGAATCCCGCAGTTCGATGACAGCGCCGGCGCCCGGATGCATCCAGGGCAGGCTGGCGGGTTTGAACTGCGGCTCTTCTTGCGGGCCGCGCAACGCCAGTATCCGTTCCACGTCGCCCTTGATATCGAAAAAGTCCAGTCCCCGTGAGGTCTCGCCCCACTGCTCCGGCAGCGCGTCCCCGCTCGCCGCGCCGGCCAACCGCTCGACCTCGTCGAGCCGGTCGCCCTGCAGGAACACCACCCCGGTCTCGAACAGCCGGACCCTGCCCTGCTGGCGGCGCAGGTTGCGCGCCACCGCTCCGAGCAGGCCCGGCAGCAGCGTGGTGCGCATCACGTCCATGTCGGACGACAACGGGTTCGCCAGCGGCAGGCAGGATTCGTCCTGGTGGACGGCGGACAGCAATTGCCGGTCCACGAAGCTGTAGTTGACCGCTTCCTGGTAACCGCCGGCGCACAGGCTTTCGCGCACGCGGTCCAGCGATACGCGATGCCCGCCGGCCGACCCGACCGCCACAGCGCCCGTCACTGGCGCCTCCGGGATGGCGTCATAGCCGTAAATGCGGGCGACCTCCTCGACCAGGTCTTCCTCGATGTCGATATCGAATCGGCTGGACGGCGCAATCACGCTCCACGACCCGTCGCCCGGCGTGACGGCCATGCCCAGCCGCTCGAGGATGTCTTCGACCTCCCCCTTCGGCACCTCGAAGCCCAGCAGCGCATTGAGGCGCGCATGGCGCAGCGTGACGGGCCGGTTGCGCGGCACGCTGGCCGGCTCCTCGGCCAGCAGCAGCGGACCCGGCCGGCCGCCGGCGATTTCCACCAGCAGCGCCGTGGCGCGTTCCACCGCGGCTTCCTGCCCGGCAGGATCAACCCCGCGCTCGAAGCGATGCGAAGCGTCGGTGACCATGCCGTAGGCCCTGGCCTTGCCCATGATGGTGGCGGGGTTGAACCAGGCGCTTTCGAACAGGATGTCCCGGGTTGCATCCGTCACCCCGCTGTCCAGCCCGCCCATGATGCCGGCCAGCGCCACCGGGCCGCTGGCATCGCAGATCGCGAGCACGTCCTCGTCCAGATCCACTTCCGATTCGTCCAGCAGAACCAGCTTCTCACCGGGGCGGCCGCGTCGCACCACGATCTCGCCGTCGAGCTTATCCAGGTCGAAGGCATGCATCGGCTGGCCGAGTTCGAGCAGCACGTAGTTGGTCACGTCCACCACCGGGCTGATGCTGCGCAGCCCGCAGCGGCGCAGGGCCTCCTGCATCCACAACGGGGTCCGGGCAGTCGGGTCGATGCCGCGGATGATGCGGCCGGCGTACCGGGAGCAGTCGGCGGGGCTCTCCAGGCGAATCGGAAACCGGTCGTCGACCGCCGCGGCCACGGGCTCGATCGCCTGCCCCGTGTACTCGGCACGGCAACTGGCCGATACATCGCGCGCCAGGCCCCGGATCGACAGGCAATCACCGCGGTTCGGGGTCAGGTCGACCTCGATCGCGGTGTCGTCGAGGCCCAGATATTCCCGCAGGTCAACGCCAACCGGCGCATCGAACGGCAGTTCCAGCAAGCCGGAGTGGTCGTCGGACAACCCCAGTTCTTTCGCCGAGCACAGCATGCCGGCAGACTCGACGCCACGCAGCTTCGCCCGCTTGATCGTAAATTCCGGGCCGATACGGGCGCCGACCCGGGCCAGCGGGACACGGATGCCCGGACGCGCGTTCGGGGCGCCACAGACGATCTGCAGACGTTCCGCACTTCCGTCGTCGACCGTGCACAGGGACAGCTTGTCGGCGTTCGGATGCGACTCGCAGGTCTCGATCTCCGCCACGACCACGTCCGTAAAATCGCCGGCCACGCCGCGCACGGAGTCCACTTCCAGGCCGGAAGCGGTCAGGCGCTCGGCGATGGCGGCCGCATCACAATCGACGGCGACCCACTTTTTCAGCCATTCGACGTTGAATTGCATCGTTACACCCTGGCCCGGCCGATCAGTTGAATTGCCGCAGGAATTCGAGGTCGTTCTCGAAGAACTGCCGGATGTCGCTCACGCCGTAGCGCAACATGGCCAGCCGCTCGACGCCCATGCCGAACGCGTACCCGGTGTTCTGCTCGGGGTCGACGCCGCAGGCCCGCAGCACATTGGGGTGGACCATGCCGCAACCCAGTATCTCGAGCCAGCCCGGCTCGCCGCCGGTCTTTTCCCAACCGATGTCGACCTCGGCGGAAGGTTCGGTGAACGGGAAATAGGACGGCCGGAAACGCATCGCCAGCGAACGCTCGAAGAAGGCGTTGACGAAGGTGTGCAGCACTCCCTTCAGGTCCGCCATGCTGACCCCCTCGCCGATCAGCAGGCCCTCGATCTGGTTGAACATGGGGGTGTGGGTCTGGTCGGAGTCGCTGCGGAAGACCTTGCCCGGCGCGATGATCCGGAACGGCGGCTCGCCGCGCTCCATGACACGGATCTGCACTGGCGAGGTATGCGTGCGCAGCAGGCGCCCGTCGCCGAAGTAAAAGGTATCGTGCATGGCCCGCGCTGGGTGGTGCGGCGGGAAGTTGAGCGCTTCGAAGTTGTAGTGGTCGTCCTCGACCTCCGGGCCGGTCGCCACGTCGAACCCGAGTTTCGTGAAGATGGCGATCGCCCGCTCCATGGCCATGGTGACGGGGTGCAGGCCGCCGCGGTGCTCGCCGCGGCCCGGCAGGGTCACGTCCACACGCTCGCTGAGCAGTTTCTGCTTCAGCGCTTGCGCTTCCAGCGCGGCGCGCCGTTCCGAGATCGCCTGGTTCAGCCGATCCCGCAGCGCGTTCACCGCCTGGCCGAACGCCTTGCGCTGCTCCGGCTCCATCGCGCCCAGCGCCTTGAGCTGGGCGGTTACCTCGCCCTTTTTGCCCAGGTAACGGACGCGCAGTTCGTCCAGCGCGCGCAGGTCGCCGCTGGCCTCGATCTCGGCCAGGGCGCGTTGCTGCAGTTCGGTGACTTGGCTCACTGTGGACAACCGTTGATTGTGGTCGCAGGGGCCTGTAGGAGCGGCTTTAGCCGCGACTGGGATTCCGAAAAGGAATTATCGCGGCTAAAGCCGCTCTTACAGCGATCCCCGGCAATCGCCCCGGCTTACAGCGCCGCCTTGGCTTTTTCCGCCAGGGCGGCGAAGGCAGCCTTGTCGTGCACCGCCAGGTCGGCAAGCACCTTGCGGTCCACCTCGATCTCGGCCTTGTTCAGGCCGTCGATGAAGCGGCTGTACGACAGGCCGAAATCGCGTGCGGCGGCATTGATGCGCACGATCCACAGGCTGCGGAACTGGCGCTTGCGCTGCCGGCGGTCGCGGTAGGAATACTGGCCGGCCTTGGTGACTGCCTGTTTGGCGACGCGGTAGACCTTACGGCGCGCGCCGTAGTAACCCTTGGCTTCCTTCAGGACTTTCTTGTGACGGGCTCGCGCCTGTACACTGCGTTTGACTCTTGCCATCTCTCATCCCTCCTTAAGAATGCGGCAGCAGGCGCTTGACGGCCTTCTTGTCGGCGGCGCTGACCATGTCGGTGCCGCGCAGGCCGCGCTTGCGCTTCTGGTCCTTCTTGGTGAGGATGTGGCTGTGGTACGCATGGCCACGCTTGAAGCCGCCGGAAGCGGTCTTCTTGAAACGCTTGGCCGCGCCCCGATTGGTTTTCATCTTGGGCATCGGTCTGCTCCTTTTTTGTCCCACGCGGGGACGCTACATTCTGCGCGACACAAGCGGCCGGGTTGGAGATGCGGCTCTTGGTGGCTTGGACGTGCTTCTTCTTTCCCGCCCGATCAGCGGGATCGCGTATTTTGAACCCAAATGGTAATTTTATCAACTTGCAGGAACGGCTATGGGCCCGCTGTAGGAGCGGCTTTAGCCGCGATTAGAAGTCACATCGGGGTCGACTATCGCGGCTAAAGCCGCTCCTACAGCCGCTCCCACAGCCGCGATCTTGATTTCGAATCTGTTCATCGCGGCTAAAGCCGCCCCCACAAAGCCGCTCCTGCAGGAGATCGGGGCGCCCGCCTCAGTTCCTCTTCGGCGCGATCATCATCACCATCTGGCGGCCTTCCATGCGCGGATACTGCTCCACCTGGATCTCATCCCCCAGTTCGGTTTCCACGCGCTCCAGCATGGCCGCACCCAGTTCCCGGTGGGCCATTT
>CALKKN010000311.1 GCA_937995275.1 uncultured Lysobacterales bacterium
TCGATCAGCGAGCCTTCCTCATTCGGCTCGGCCAGGACGTCCTCGACGAACCGTTCGGCTGCCTTTTCAGCCGCCGCGGCCGGGAAATAGACGTTGATGGTCACGCAGGCCGCCAGGGCGAACACTGCGGTCACGATCAGGGCTGGGTAAAGTTTCTTCATAACGTGTTCCTGTGGACATGTCCCCTGGCTGGCGACGGGCTGTACTCAGCGCGTTCCCGGTCGGGCGCCCCATTCTACCAAACCACGCGCTGGCATAGTGCCTGGACAGGCGATTCAGGTCTCCGGATCGTCCCCGATCTGAATGCCCTGGCCGGACGAGATCGCCAGCAGGTTGGCGACCATCTGCGGCCAGTCGACCCGCCGATTGAAAGCCCGGATCGTGATCTTCGGAATGCCGGCGCCTTCGAGGATCAAGACACTGTCCGGGTCGCCGCTGAGGCCGCGCAATTCGCAAACGTAGTCGACAAGACGACAGCCCAGCCCGAGGCGGCGGTAGGAAAAATTGGTGAACATCCGCAGCAGCGGGTTGGTCAGGGCGGTCGTAACCGGACCGCCGCCGATGGTCGTCAGGTGATTGACCGCCTGCCGCGAGATGTCGTTCGCGCCTTTCTGTCGGACGGGCGTGCCCAGCCATGCATCGAATGCCACGGGTTTCCAGTCGAGCATGCGCAGTTCCCGCACGTAACCATCGAGCCGGCCGGATATGTGCCCGAACGAAAACGTGTGCGTGAGCTGATCGAGATCGAGGTTTGTCACCTCCACGTCGGCGGCCAGGCTCGGCAGGACGCCGAAAGGCCGTTCCATCCGCAGGTTCTGCAGCATGACGAGGCCGTCGAAGACATGGACCCGGATTTCGCCCTCGACTTCGAGCACACCATCGCTGAGGGCCACGCCCGGAATCTCGCCGCTGAGCTTGCCCGTGAACGATGGCCAGCCCAGAGCGGCGGTCAACTGCTCCATGTCGACGCCGTCGAGCCGGGCCTGCAACTGGATATCCGGCTCGTCGCGGGCCGGGTTCGCGCGACCCGGAAGGACGACCTTCAGCCTCTGCAATTCCAGGCGCCCGCCCAGCACATCCAGCGGCAGCGGTTCCAGCAAGGCCACCGCCCCGGGCTCCGAATCCAGCGTCGCCTGGCCGGCACCGAGATTGATCCGGCCGAAAATCAAGCCCCGCCAGGACAGCCTCGAGTCAAACCGGTAGTCGCCGGGGCGCAGTTGCGTCTCCAGCCCTGTGAGCGCAAACCGGCCACGCCGGGTGTCCACGACACTGAGGTCTTCAATGTCCAGATTGCCGGACGTCAGCCCCTCGGAGCTCCATTCGCCCGCCCAGCGGAGACTCCCGGTCAGTTCCAGGCCATCCAGGGTCCAGGCCGCGGCGAGCGGTTCGAGATAACGCCGGTAGGCGCCTGGAAACCGCAACCCGAGGTGGTCCACGCGAAGAGACCATTCGTCACTGTGCGGTCCGAGCCCCAGCATGGCCGAGCCAGCCACGCTTAGTGCCGTGTCGTCGCGCAGACTCAGGTCAGCGACCTCGAGCGCCGCCTCCGTCCAGCGGAGATGCGCTCCGAACCCGAGCTCGGCCTCGCCGAAATCGCGGTAGAAATCCTTGACCAGCAGTTCGCCTCTCTCGATTGCGCCGTCCACTCGCAGGCCCGACAGTGCATCACCCGCCGCCGAACCCCGGGCCGTCAGTCGCAGCAATTCGCCTGCAAATTGACCGTCGGGGGAGTCAAAGGAAAGACCATCCGCGGCCAGGCTGAAAGTGAGTTCAGGCGGCTGTTCGTGAGTCTGCCTCCAGCGGAGTACGGCTTCGAAAACCCCGTCGCGCACCCAGCCGATTTCGGGCGGCAGGCCGCCGAGGTCCGCCAGCAGCGTAACGGGCTGGTTGGCAGTCACCAGTTGTGCCTCGAGGTTCCCGGCGCTCCTCTCCAGGGTCAGTTCGGCGGTCAGTCCCCAGGCTTCCAGGCCGCCACTCAGCTGCAGGGCATCCCGATCCAGGACCGCATCCCGGACGATGCCGTTCAGGGTCAGTCCGTCCCCCAACAGCGACTCCCCGGAACCCTGCATGGCGTCGAAAGACACCTCGAAGGCGCGGTCTTCGGTCAGCGCGGCCCTCACCTCCTTGAATCGGAGATCCCCGTATTCCAGCTGCGCTGCGCTGACCCGAAGCGCCGGCCAGTCCGCGAAGGCGACGTCCGGCTGCGCCAGACCGGCACAGCAGACCAGCAGCAGAACCAGCGACGCGGCGCGGGCTTTGGCAAGGCTGATCACATCGTCTATGCTTCGAAACGGGGCTACGGGCGCGCGCACCGGCATCGGATGGCGGCTGCAACGCCGCCACCCCAGGGAGCATTCATGAGTGACCCATCCCGGTCCCGGGGCCTTGCTGTCCTGGTTGTCGACGATCATCGTTTCAGCCGCGAGTACACAGCGGCAGCATTGCGGGAAATGGCCGGCAGTGTCAAGCAGGCGGAATCGGCGGTTGAAGCGCTGGAAGCCGCGCTGCACGACCTGCCCGACCTGATCATCACGGATGTCGATCTGGCCGGCGATTCAGGCCTCGACCTGATCCGGCACATCAGGGAGCGCTGGCCTGCCGGCAGGCCATTGCCCCGGGTCGTCGTACTCACCGCGGAGCGACCGCGTCCGGACCAACAGTTTGCGGTCGGATCCGGGGTCGAGACCTTTCTCGTCAAGCCGGCCGAGCCGGAGCAGCTCCGG
>CALKKN010000312.1 GCA_937995275.1 uncultured Lysobacterales bacterium
GCTCAAGCAGTTGCTCACCACGACCGAGTCATACCAAACGCACGAACTGTTTGTCCCCAACCACACGCTGGACAATCTTCGCTACTCGGACAGCCCGCTCTTTCGCCAGTTCAGTCCCCTGGCGTTGGATCACCGTCGCGACACCAGCCCGACGCGCCAGCGAGGGTCGCGCGAGCAAAAAGCGGCGGCGGACACTCCCTCGCTGGCGCGTCGGGCTAGTGATCGCATCGGCATCCTGATGCAGCCGAGCTGGCAGGTGGCCTGGTCCACGAATTTTCACAACGACATCGTCCGCCGCGGCCGTTGGGTGCGCGAGCATCTGCTGGGCGGGCGCGTGCCCGACCTGCCGATCAACGCGGCGGCGATGATTCCCGAAGACCCGCACAAGACGCTGCGGGAGCGGCAGATGGTCACGCGCGCCGCCGAGTGTTGGAAGTGCCATCAGAAGATGGACGAACTGGGCCTTCCCTTCGAGGATGTTGACCACTACGGCTACTTGCGGAAAGCGGAAGAAGTGCTCGACCTCGAAGCGATGGAGCAAAGCGAAGACAAGAATATCAAGATCTATCGCGACGCGACGCTCGACACGACCGGCCTGATCGCTTTCAGCGGCGACCCGGCGCTCGACGGCCCAGTGCGCGACGCCCCCCAAATGCTCCGCCGCCTGGCCGAATCCGACCGCGTGCGGCAGGTCTTCATTCGTCACGTGTTCCGCTATTACCTCGGTCGCAACGAGACTCCCGGCGACGCCGTCACCCTGCAAGAGGCCGAACAGGCCTATCTCGAGCGTGGCGGCAGCTTCAAAGCACTGCTGGTCTCGCTGTTGTCCTCCGAGTCGTTCCTCTACCGAACCGTTCCAACCACTGCAAAGGGATTCCCATGAACGTCGATAACGCTCGGGAAAAGGCGGCTCCGGCCCAGCTTGAGCGGCGCACCCTCCTGAAGGGCATCACGCTCAGTGCCGGCGCCGTTGTCCTGCAGCCGTTTCTCAGTTCCCTCCGGGCCCAGGCCGCCGGCAAGCAACCGTCGCCGCGCATCATCTTCCTGCTCGAAGGCAACGGCCTGTGGCCGTATCACATCCATCCGAAGGGTCTCGAGCAGCACGGGAATGAAAGGTCTGGTACCGCCGAGAAACTGACCGACTTGCGTCTGGCGGATTACGAACTGCCCGAGGCGATTGCGCCGCTCACTCCGTTCAAGGATCGGATGGCCATCATCAAAGGGGTCTCGCACAAAATCGCGGGCGCCGGCGACCACGGCAAGGCCTACGGCGGCCTGGGCTGCTTCCACTGGCGCCGGGGCCCCGCGGCTCAGACGGTCGATCACGCGCTCGCCGAAACCCTGGGCGGCATTATCCCGGTCGTCGGCCTGGGCTTGGCCTCTCGTCTTGAAACCCCGTTCATCAACAGCGTTTCGGCGAAAGGGCCCAAACGCCCGCTGTCCATGATCTGCCAGCCGGAACTGGCCTTTAGATCGCTTTTTGGAAGCGTGGCGGAAGGCAGCGCGGCAAAGGCCTTCCGGGCGCGCAACAAGCTGCTGGATTGGATCCGCTCCGACATCCGCCGCGTCCGCCGCGAACTGCCTGCAATGGACCGCGAGAAACTCGATGTCTATCTCGACACGTTCGAGGCGATGCGCACCCGCCAGGACAAGGTCGCCACGATCAAGGAACGGCTGAAAGACAACGAACCAGCGATCGACCGCTTCAACAGCGAACTTGAGACCGATCGTTTCGAGGCGCTGTGCGAGATCGCCGCCGCGGTAATCGCTTCGGGGATGTCGAACGTGCTGACCCTCGATGCCGCGGGCGGCCTGGGCAACTACCATACGTGGAGAAACCTCGGCGTCATGACCGACGGCCACGCGATCGGCCACATGCACCCCGATGATCCGCAGCGAGACAAGCTCGCCATCCCGATCCGCCAGTTCCACGCCGAGCGGATCGCGGCCCTGGCCCGGCGACTCGATTCCGTCAGGGAGGGCGACGGCACAGTGCTCGACAATACCCTCATCGTCTGGATGAGCGATTCCGGAGAAGAGCATCACGGATTCTGCGACCAGTGGCCCATGGTGATCGTCGGGGACCTTGGAGGGCGGTTGAAGACAGCCGGGCGCTACCTGCAATATCCCAAGTACAACACGCCAGGCCATCGCACGATGGCGAATTTCTACCTGGCGCTGCTGCACGCCGTCGGCGACCGCCGCGAGAAGTTCGGCGAACCCGATCCGGCTTTGAAGGACATCGACACCGCCGGCCCGCTGGCAGAGATCCTGGCGTAGCAGCCCCGTTCAACCAAACGATAGTGGGCCATCGCGCTAAACACGTGCGGGGCAGTGCCTGCCCCATCTATCTGATAACACGCTAAACACGTACTCGAGCGGAGCTCGGTAACGAGTTGTCGGCGCAAAGGTTGGGTGGCACGATCATCCACACCATTCTTGGTAGCGGGATTCACCAGAATCCGGTTCTTTCGCAGTTCTCCGAAGTCTCACGACTTCGGCTACCAGAGATTCAAGGAGAAGAAGATGAATTGCACCCGCACGATCCTGACGATCACCGGTCTGTGCCTGGCGCTGCCCGCGTTGGCACAGCCGCCCAAGCTTGCCGACGGCAAGCCCCGGCAATTCGCACGCGACATCCGGCTGAGGGATGTGCTCAATCACCGGTGGACCGACGAGCTGGTTACCTACACGCTGGACTTCCCTGCGAAGCAGGCCGCTCTGGATTCCATCCGTCTGTACGACGCGGACCGTGGAAAGGAAATTCCGTTCCAGCTCTCGGTGGTCGTCTTCCACGATGAGCCACAGCAGTTCGTCAAGTCGGCGATCATCGCGTTTTTCGTGGATGAGCTGCCTGCCAACGGGGCGCGGACGTATGCCGCGCTCTGGGACCCCGGGGTGTTCGCCAGCGCAACCAAGCCTGCCGCCGCGCTGAAGGAAACCGAGCTGGAGGCCGAGACGTTCGAGGTAACCAACGGCCTCTTTAGCGTGCGCCTTGCCGGCGAGAAGCGCTTCGACGCGCCGGTGGAGGCGGCCACCGTGCCCGGGCCTTTCCGCGGTTTCAAAGGGCCGGACGGTGTGTGGCGAGCCACCAGCCGCTTTGTCACCGACGCGAAGCTGCTGGGCTGGACGAGCGAGCTAGTCGAACAGGGGCCGTTGTGGAAGCTCTATCGCGTGCGCTTCGAGTTCGACGGCGGCCGCTTCTACGAGCTGGAGTTGAAAATGGTGGTGGACCACCCCTACGCCTACGTCACGGAGCGGAATAACTTCCGCCTGCGCATTGCGGAATTACCCCATCCCTTGTGCGGACCCGGCGGGCACATGGCGCACGGCAATTGCTACACCCGCTGGGGCGTGGCCGATCAGCTCCGCATCCTGATGAAAGAGAATTTCGACCCGGACGTCTGCTACACCCCCGAGACGTTCTGCTACGGCTTCGCCCAAGACCCGCTGAAACACAACGAGGTGAAGGTCTGGACGGCGATTCGCCCGGTCTTCCCCTCCGTCGATGCCCCGTGGCTGGGCGTCTACTGCACCGACGACAAAAAGAACGACCTGATCGCCATCGTGGGACGCGATGCGGCCCACTGGGAATACCCCGATTCGTCCATCAACCCGCATCACCTCACGCCGGGGGTCAACGCGGAGGTCCATTTTGTGGACGAGCCGGGCGAGCACGCCTACTATCGCCTGCCCGTGGCCCGCGCCGTGCGGCACTGGCTGCTGGCCGTCGGAGACAAACGGCAGTGGACCAAACTGCAGTATCCCGGCGGAAACGAGACGGCCTACCCGTACCTGGCGTATCTCCGCACCAAGGTCTGCGATCTGCCGCTGAACAAGGTCAAGGACTGGCACCTCGACTGGGAGCAGAAACTCCCCGGCCAGCCGCGCCTGTTCTTTTCACCCGGTCAAGCGGAAGCGTTGCTGAAGCGCATCGAGGCACATGAGCCGTTCCAACCCTACGTGTCGCAGGTCAAGGGAATACTGACGGGCGAGGGGGGCGCCACGACGGTCGGAGGCGTCGGCGTTCACACCGGCGGCAACATGGTGGACTACCTGCTCCGCGTGGGCTACAGCGGCTTCGTGCAGAGCATTTCGATCGTGCGGCCCATGCGGGGCGTCGCCGAGGCCCTGGACTACAATGCCCGCACGCTGGACCCGGAGCAGGTCGCCCGGGTCCGCCGCGAGATGGCCTTCCTCGCCTCGGTCGTGACCGACGGCGATTACTGGCAGTACGCCTGGAACCAGGGACGCACCAGCTACCTGGCGAACTTCGGCAGCGACCTGTACCTGGCGGTGGGCCTGATGGCCCTAGTGCTGCCCGACCATCCGAACTCGAAGCAGTGGTTGCAGTACTGTCTCGACGAGTTGGACAAGGAACTGACCTACTACATCAGCCCGGACGGGGCCGGCGAGGAGAACATCGCCAACTACTATCTCTGGACTTGGAGGCAGTTGACGGTGCTGCTGGGTGCGCTCAAGCACAACGGCATCTTCGACACCGCCAGGCACCCCCGTTACCAGGCGGCCTGCCGGTTCTGGATCGAAATCCTCACACCGCCTCAGCCGAAGCTGGCAGCCTACGCCGCTTCCGAGCCGATCCAGCCAGACCAGCGGCGCCGCCGCATCCCGCCCTTCGGCGACCACGGGTTCAGCGACAACGAGTGCCTCGAGCACGGCGGCCAGACGGGGATCCTTGGAGACGCCCAGCCGCAACTCGCCGCCGAGTCCGCCTGGGCGTGGCGGGAGACCTGCGGCGCGAAGCCGGCTACTCACATGGGCGCAATCCCCCACGTGCTGATCGCCGATCCCACAGTCGCCCCGCGCGTGCCCGCGCTCGGGAGCCGGCGACTAAAGGGGTTCGGCGCCGTGCTGCGCAACCACTTCCCGTCCGACAAGGAAACCTTCCTGGCCATCAAGGCCAGCCGCATCTACTCGCACCACCATCCCGATGAA
>CALKKN010000313.1 GCA_937995275.1 uncultured Lysobacterales bacterium
TCGCGGGTGACGGCAGAGTACAGCATGCGCGAGGACGGCGGCGTGCAGGTAGTCAATCGCGGCTTCGACGCCGAAAGCAGCGAATGGAAAGAAGCCGTGGGCAAGGCATATTTCGTCGAGGACGAAGATCTGGGCTACCTCAAGGTCTCTTTCTTCGGCCCGTTCTACGGATCCTACGTGGTGTTCGAACTGGACCGTGAGGAGTACCAGTACGCGTTCATCTCCGGGCCGGACACGTCCTACCTCTGGCTGTTGTCGCGCACCCCGACGGTCAGCCCGGCGGTCATCACTCGTTTTCTCGAGCGCGCGGCAGCTTTCGGATTCGATACGGACAGCATCATCTTTGTCGATCAGGAGTAATGCAGGGCAGCACGGGCTCCGATGTCCAATACGATAAAATGCGACATTGTGTCCGCAAGGCGCCAGGTGTTCTCGGGTGAAATCATCCGCTGCGTCGTGACCGGCACCGGCGGCGAACTCGGCATCTACCCCCGGCATGCACCGCTGATGACCACGCTGAAACCCGGTGCGTTGCGGGTGTTGCTGCCCGGTGAGGAGGAAATCACGTTCATCATCGGCGGCGGAATCCTCGAAGTGATGCCCCACCTGGTGACGGTTCTGGCGGACCATGCCATCCGGGCGGAGGACGTCGACGAAGCCGCAGCCCAACGCGCCAAGCGCGAGGCGGAGCGGGAGTTGGCGACCCGCAAGACGCGGATGGAGATCGCTGAAGCCGAGGCCAAGCTGCTGGAGGCACTGGCCCAGCTGCGTGCCGTGGAAGTGCTGCGGCGAGGGCTCAAGCGCCCGTGACCGTTTGGCCATGGGCACCGGCGGCATGGTTCACCCCCGAGGGAGTCAAATGCATATCGATCACATCAACATCAAGGCTCCACCCGAGTTGCTGGACGAGGCACGACAGTTCTATCGCGAGGTCCTCGGCCTGGAGGATGGGCCGCGGCCCCGGTTTTCGACCCGAGGTCACTGGCTGAACTCGACGGCGGGGCCGATCGTCCACCTGCCGGAGTCTGGCGGGCGGGCTGGCCCTGCCTCCAGGGGGCGCCTCAACCACGCGGCATTCCGGACCACCGGCCTGGAAGTCAATTTTACCGGCGAGCGTGCGCCATGACGGGCCTGGTTTCCGCCGCGGAGGCCCTGGAGCGTCTGCGTGACGGCAACTGCCGGTTTGTTGCCGGCACCGGGGCGCGCGATCTTGCGTTGGAACACCGGCGTCGCCGGGAATTCGCCCGGAACCAGGCGCCCTTCGCCATCGTGCTCGGCTGTTCCGACTCGAGAGTTCCTGCAGAAACGGTCTTCGACCAGGGCCTGGGCGACCTGTTCGTCATCCGCGTGGCCGGCAACATCGTGGCGCCTTCGCAGGTCGGCAGCATTGAATTTGCCGCCGACCGTTTCGGGGCTCGCCTGGTCGTGGTCATGGGGCACTCGCAGTGCGGCGCCGTGCAGGCGTCGCTGGAGGAACGGGAACAGCCATCGGACAATCGCTCGCCGAATCTCGGGTTCATCGTCAACAGCATCCTGCCCGGTCTGGAAGCGGTGCACGCCGCTCCCGGCGAAAGCCCGGAGGCGTTGCTGCACAAGGCAGTGCGGGCGAACATCAGGGCGTCCGCCGATTATCTGCGGCATGGTTCGCGCATACTCGAACAGCTCATCCGGGAGCACGGGTTGCGGGTGGTCGGCGCGGAGTATTCGCTGGAAACCGGAGTCGTTGATTTCTTCGATGGCCTGATCGATAGATGACCAACCGCCGGCCGGAAAGTCATTCGGGATAGAATTCGACGGCATGGACGCAAGCACCCTGGTGTTAGGAGCCCTTGGCCTGCTGTTGCTGGGCCTGGGTGGCGACGTGCTGGTCCGCGGCGCGGTCGGCATCGCGGTTTCCCTCAAGGTGTCGCCGCTGTTCACGGGACTGGTGCTGGTCGGATTCGGCACGTCGACGCCGGAGTTGGTCACCAGCCTGGACGCGGTTCTGAGAGGGTCGCCCGGTATCGCGGTCGGCAACGTCATCGGCAGCAACCTTGCCAACATCCTGCTCATCCTGGGCCTGACCGCCGTCATTCTCCCGATACCGGCCAATCCCGTGTCCTTCCGGCGCGATGCCCGTATGCTGGCGCTGGCGACGGCAGCCGTGGTGGTCTTCGCGTTGACCGGGACCTTTTCCCGCCTATTCGGAGGGATACTGGTGATGCTGCTGCTGGGCTACCTGTATCACACCTACCGGACGGAGCAGGTACGGCCCGACGCCTCCGCGGAACTGCATGCCCTCGAAGGATCGCTGCTGGTCAGGAAACCGGCCCGACCCGCCTGGCTGAGCCTGTTCCTGGCGATCGTGGGCCTGGCCGCCATCCTGGTGGGAGCCGACATGCTGGTTACGTCCTCCATCCGGATCGCACAGCACCTCGGGATTTCGGACACGGTGATCGGCCTGACGGTGGTCGCGTTGGGGACGTCGTTGCCGGAACTGGCAACGGCGATCGCCGCCGCGATCAAGAGCGAAACGGACATTGCGCTGGGCAACGTCATCGGCAGCAACCTGTTCAACCTGCTCGGCATCCTCGGGGTGACCGCGCTGGCCCACCCGATCACGATTCCGCGGGGTGTCGCCGTTTACGATGTCTGGATTCTGGCTGCTGCAACGGCCCTGTTGCTGTTCTTCGCATTTTCCAACGCTCGCATAGGCCGCTGGGAGGGGCTCATCTTCCTGGTGGTCTATGTCGGATACCTGGGCTTGCTGGCTGTTCGTTCGATGGGTACGTTCTGACGGGATGGATCACCCAGTAGCTCCGGGTTCGCCGCGGCCGATGGAAAAGTCCGACCAGAGCTGCCATCATGAAACCGATGTCGCCGCCAGTCTTCCGGGGCAGTCGAGGAGCCGAGATGAAAAAAGGCAGAACACCCGTAGCCATGGTAGCCGCCGCCCTGCTGGGGGCGATCGGGCTGCCCGTTGCAGTGATGGCCACCGAAGTCTACACCTGGACCGACGAGAATGGGGTGGTGCACTTCAGCGACAAGGAGCCCGTCGGCCAGGATGCCCGGGTCGAAGACCTGCCGGACGAGGCGCCGCCCGCCAGCCCCAACCCCTATGCGGAATCCCAGTCCGGCTCATCGGCAGCCCAGCAGCGGCGGGAGGAGATCGATCGCAAGGCCCGGGAGTCGCAGGCGCAACAGGCGCAGAACGAGCAGAACTGCAGGGCTTGGCAGGCCGAAGTCGACCGCCTCGAACCGAACCGCCGCGTGTTCTACACCAACGAGCAGGGCGAGACCGAGCGCATGGACGAC
>CALKKN010000314.1 GCA_937995275.1 uncultured Lysobacterales bacterium
ACCCAGGTAGAGCGTGTAAAGCGGGTCCCGCAACGCGCTCATTTCACGGCAGCCGGCCAGCATCGCCACGGCCGTAGCGAGCATCAGCAGCGCCACGACCGCGACCGCGTCGTAGAACATGGCGAGCAGGCGCCGCCCGAGTCCACACGAAACCGGGGCGGGCTTCCCCTGCGGCGGTGGCTTTGTTCGACTGGCTGTGGCCATGGGTGGTCGCTGACTCAAGTGGCTGCGCCGGATTATCCCTCAATCAGCGGCGCTGTGGCATTGAACGAGGCGGGTCGGTTATGCTGACCGTGCTTTGAAGACAGGCGGAGCCCGCACCATCCCCTGGCATGGCCTCCCGCCCGGTCGATACCTCTGGATCCGGATGCCGGTAATGCCGACAAGACCAATCGCCTTTCCACTGCTGGCCTGGCTTGCAATCAGCACGCTGTGGCTGGCAGCACCGCCGCTGTGCGCCGCGGGCCTGGAATCGGCCGTGCAGTTGGAACAGGCCATCAACGACGAAGCCGCCGGGTCGCAGGAACGGGTCTCGGCGCTGGCCCGGCAGACGCAGGACCTGTTGTCGGAATACCGGTCAGTGGTGCGGGAAACCGAGGCGCTGACGGTCTATAACGATAACCTGGAACGCGTGGTTATCGACCAGCGCGACGAAATTCAATCCATCAACCGGCAACTGGCGGGGCTCGAAGACACCAATCGTGACGTCGTGCCGCTGATGCTCGCGATGATCGACACGCTGGCGCGGATCGTCGAGGCCGATATCCCGTTCCGGATCACGGAGCGGCGCGCCCGCGTGCAGCGGTTGCGCGACATGATGGACCAGGCCGAAGTCAGCGCATCGGAGAAATACCGCCAGGTCATGGAAGCCTACCAGACCGAACTGGAGTTCGGCCGTACGACCGAAGCCTACCCGGACCGGCTTCCGACAACCGGCCAGACGGTGGATTTCCTGCGTGTCGGCCGAACGCTGCTCGTGTACCAGACGAGCGACCAGTCGGTCACCGGATGGTTCAACCCGGCCAGCCGCCGGTTCGAAGTGCTGCCGGACCGTTATCGTCTGCAGGTCCGGGATGGGCTGGCCATTGCGAAGAACGAACGGGCGCCCGACCTGGTGACGCTGCCGGTGCCGGGACCGGAGACGGCGCGATGAGACGGCTGCTGACACTGTTGGCGGCGCTCGCCCTGACGACCGCGGCTGCCGGCCTGCCCGCCCAGACCCTCGATGAACTGGCCCGGACGGTTCGTGAGGCGGCCAGCGTCGAGGCGCAGATCAACCGGGAACGGGAAGCCCGCTTTCAGCGTGAGCGGGACAATCAGCGTCAACTTCTGGCAGAAGCGCACGACGAGTTGGCCGGCGAGAACGCGCGCAGCGAACGTCTGCGCGGCGAGTACGACAGCAACGAGCGGACCCTGGCGGATCTCGAGACGACCCTGGCCGAGCGCATGGGCAGCCTGGGTGAGTTGTTCGGCGTGGTCCGCCAGGCTGCGGGCGACGTGCAGGCGGCGCTTGACGACTCCATGGTGACCGCGCAGGCGTCGGGCCGCACTGACGTTCTGGCGGACCTGTCGCAGCGGCGCGAATTGCCCACCGTGGCCGAGTTGCGACAGCTGTGGTCGGCGATGGTCACGGAGATTGCGGAGTCGGGCAAGGTGGTGCGTTTCACCGCGCCGGTGGAACGGTCCAGCGGCGAGCGGGAGGAGCGCGAGGTGGTCCGGGTGGGCGTGTTCAATGCGGTGTCTGGCGGCCTGTTCCTCGACTGGGACGCCGCCAGGAGCGATACGCACCTGGTCGAACTGCCGCGGCAGCCCGCTGGCCGGTTTGCGCGGATGGCGGAGCGGTTGCAGCAGGCGGCGCCCGGCGAGGTCGTGCCGATGTCGGTGGATTTCACGCGCGGCCAGATCCTGCGCGCCGTGGTGCGTTCGAAGACCCCGGTCGAGCGGGTGCGGGAGGACGGTGGCGTAGTCGGGTACGTCATCATTTCCATCGGCGCCGTGGGTCTGCTGCTGAGTCTGTGGAAGTTCGGCTCCCTGTCCCGCACGGGCCGCCGCATTCGCCTGCAGGTCCGGGAAGGCGTCGCCGGCGGTTCCAATCCACTGGGCAGGGTGCTGGCCGTTTGCAGCGACAACCCCGACACGGATCTCGAAACCCTCGAGCTCAAGCTGGACGAGGCCATCCTGCGGGAAACCGCGCCCCTCGAGACCGGCCTCGGTTTCATCAAGGTGCTGTATGTCGTGGCGCCGCTGCTGGGCCTGCTCGGAACGGTAGTCGGCATGATCGCCACGTTTCAGATGATCACGCTGTTCGGCACCGGCGATCCGCGGATGATGGCCGGCGGCATTTCGACGGCCCTGGTCACAACGGTGCTGGGCCTGGTCGTGGCGATTCCCCTGACCCTGCTGCACAGTTACCTCCAGGCCCGGGCCAGGGCGTTGATCCAGGTGCTGGAAGAGCAGGCCGCCGGCATGATCGCGCGGCGCGCGGAGGAGCGCCAGTGATCTGGCTCTACCAGGCCGCCGACGCGATCCGGCACTTCCTCGAACTGGGTGGCGACGTGCTCTGGGGGATCATGGCGGCACTGGTCCTGATGTGGACCCTGATTCTGGAGCGGCTGTGGTACCTGTACCGGGTCCACCCACGACGGCGGCAGGCCATCATCGAAGCCTGGAAGGCACGCAGCGACACGACGTCGTGGTACGCCCGGCGCATCCGGGACTGCGTGGTATCCGAGGCGGCGCTCGAACTGAAGCAGAACGTCAGCCTCATCAAGGCTCTGATAGCGGTATGCCCGCTGCTCGGCTTGCTGGGCACGGTGACCGGCATGATTGCGGTGTTCGACGTGATGACCTACACCGGTGGCGGTAACGCCCGCGCGATGGCGGCCGGTGTGTCGATGGCCACCGTCCCGACGCTGGCCGGCATGGTGGCGGCGCTGTCCGGCGTCTACTTCGGCAGTTGGCTCGAGTACCGGGCGCAGGTCGAGGCCGAGCGGCTCGAAGACCTGCTCCAGCACTCCTGACGGGCCGGGCGGGAGCGGCTCATGGCACGACGGCATGCCCGCCTCGACGACGTCGAGATCAACATCACCCCGATGCTGGATATCGTCTTCATCATGCTGATCTTTTTCATCGTGACCACGTCCTTCACCCGGGAGATCGGCATCCCGATCGACCGGCCGGAAGCCGAGCAGGCGATCGAACTGGCCGGCGGGAGCATTCTGATCGGCATTCGGCCGAACGACGAGATCTGGATGGCCAGGCGGCGCGTCGAGGTGCGGGCCGTACGCCAGATGGTGGA
>CALKKN010000315.1 GCA_937995275.1 uncultured Lysobacterales bacterium
GCGCCGCCGCTCATGACCAGGCCGGCCGCGATCAGGTTCTCGAAACCGCTGCGCCGCAGCTCGGCCTGGATCAGCGCAAAGAGCTCGCGGTAGCGCGCCTCGACCACCTGTGCCAGGGTCTGGCGGGCCAGGTGGCGCGAGGTGCGGTCCCCGACACTGGGGACCTGGATGCTTTCGTCGTTCCGCGCCAGTTGCTCCAGGGCGCAGGCGTACTTGATTTTGATGTCCTCCGCGTGCTGCGTCGGGGTTCGCAACGCGACGGCGATGTCGTTCGTAACCTGGTCGCCGGCGATCGGTATGCAGGCGGTGTGGCGGATGGCGCCATCGGTGAACACGGCGATGTCGGTCGTGCCGGCACCAATGTCCACCAGGCACACGCCGAGGTCCTTTTCGTCCTCAGTCAGCACCGCGTAACTGGCCGCCAGCGGCTGCATGATCAGTTCGTCGACCGTGAGCCCGCAGCGGGACACGCACTTGCTGATGTTCTGGGTGGCGCTGAGCGCGGCCGTCACCACATGCACGTGCGCTTCGAGGCGCACGCCGGCCATGCCGATCGGCTGGCGAATGCCGTCCTGGTTGTCGATCACGTATTCCTGCGGCAGCACGTGCAGCACCTTCTGGTCGGCCGCCACCGGCACCGCCCGGGCTGCGTCCAACACGCGTTCGACATCGCCCTCCGACACCTCCTTGTCCTTGATGGCCACGGTGCCGTCGGAGTTGAGGCTGCGGATGTGGCTGCCCGAAATCCCCGCGTACACGGAGTGGATTTCGCAGCCGGCCATCAGTTCGGCCTCTTCCACGGCGCGCTGGATGGCCTGCTCGGTGGAGGCCATGTCGACGACCACGCCGCGGCGCAGCCCGGTCGAAGGATGGGAGCCCAGGCCGATCACCTCCACGCTGCCGTCCGGCTGGCTCTCACCGACGATGGCGACGATTTTGGACGTCCCGACATCCAGCCCGACCACCAGTGATTTCTCTGCTTTCCTTGGCTTCATTCAGTTACCCGCCCCCGCATCCTGTTCAGAGTGTTGCGCCCACATGACCGCGAATCCGTTGCTGTAGCGCAAATCGATGTCCAGCGGTGCGATCCCGTGCTGCCCGACCAGCGGCTCCCAGCTGGCGGTCAGGCGCTGCAGCCGTTCGGCCGTGGCGGCGCGGCCCAGTTCCACGTGGGTGCCATTGTCGAGCACCATCGACCACGCGCCGCGCCGGTCCAGCTTCATCCGCATAACTTCCAGGCCCAGGGGCGTCAGCATCCCGTTGATGCCGGCCCAGGTCTCCAGCACCTCGCCGAGGCGCCCTTCCGGACCCGACAGCCAGGGCAGTCCCTGTAGTGCGTCGGCCTCCGGCACGGAGAACAGCGCTCCCGTGTCTGCGATGAGCTGCCCGCGATTCCAGTGCGCCACCGGAACGTATTCCTCGACCTCGACGCGAATGGTGTCCGGCCACTGCTTCCGAACCCGCGCGGCCGATACCCACGAAATTCGGGTTGCCGCCTCCTGCAGTTCCCGCAGGTCGACCGTGAAGAAGTTGGTGCCGGTATGCGAATCGAGGCTGGCTCGCAACTGCTCCGCGCTGACCCGCTGGAACTTGCCGTTGACCTCCAGCCAGCGGATCGGCCAGCGCTCGCTGGCGACGATGCCCAGGCTGACCCAGGCGACGCCGGCAACGGTCAGCAGGAACAGCACCGCCAGCACCAGGGCGCCGCTGGCAGCCCCGCCGTTCCCGCTCATGAGCAGCCGGTCGCGGCGGTTCACAGGCTCGTCTCCAGGATGCGCCAGACCAGTTCGTCGAAGCCGATACCCAGCGCGGCCGCGGCCTGCGGCACCAGGCTGTGGTCGGTCATGCCGGGCGTGGTGTTGACTTCGAGGAACCAGGCCTCACCGTCGCCGTCGAGCAGGAAGTCGACGCGGCCCCAGCCGGATGCGCCGAGCAGGTCGAACGCCCGCAAGGAACGTTCGCGCAGCGACGCCTCCTGCTCGGCAGACAGCCCGCAGGGGCAGTAATAGCGGGTATCGTCGGATTCGTACTTGGCCTCGTAGTCGTAAAACTCCCGGGGTGTCTCGATGCGGATCAGCGGCAGCGTCAGCCGGCCCAGTATCCCGGCGAAATACTCGCGGCCCTCGATCGCCCTCTCGATGATGATCCAGTCGCCGTAGCGCCGCGCCAGGGCCGCCGCGGCTTCCAGGTCCCCGGCCTGTTTGACGGGGGTGATGCCGATGCTGGAGCCGAGCCCGTTCGGCTTGACGAACAGCGGCAGGCCGAAGCGGTCCAGCGCGCGGGCGTAGTCCCGGTCGTCCGGGCCAAAAAATTCGAACGGCGGCGTGCCGATGCCGTTGCGCTCCCAGACCCACTTGGAGCGCACCTTGTCCATGGTCAGCGCGGAGGCGGCAAGGCCGGTGCCGGTGACGGGCACATTCATCAACTGCAGGGCGCCCTGCAGCGAGCCGTCCTCGCCGCCCGGGCCGTGCAGGAGATTGAAGACCCGGTCGATCTCGCCGCGGCCGATGGCCTCGAACAGTGCCAGGGGTCCGTCGAACACGCGGTGCTCGATGCCGTTGCGTTCCAGCGCAGCGGCGACGGCCTGCCCGCCGTTGAGCGACACCTGCCGCTCGGCGCTGTCGCCGCCGATGACCAGCCCGACCCGGCCGAAGGCCGCCGGATCAGGGGTTTGCAGCGGTGGAACCGTGTTCATGCGACGTCCTCCCCGGTGAAGCCCTGTTCCCGGATCGACTGCGCCACCAGCCCGATGTTGCCGGCGCCCAGCATCAGCACCAGGTCACCGTCCTCCAGCATGGCCGGCAGTTCGCCCGGAATATCCTGGACGTTGGAAACGAGAACCGGGTTGACGCGGCCCCGCGCGCGGATCGACTGGCACAGGGCGCCGCTGTCGACGCCGTCGATGGCGTCCTCGCCGGCAGCGTATACGTCCGTCAGCACGAGGGCGTCGGCCGCGCTCAGCACTTGCGAAAATTCGTCGAACAGGTCCCGGGTCCGCGTATAGCGGTGGGGCTGGAACACCACCACGAGACGCCGGTCCGGCCAGCCTTCGCGAGCGGCGGACATCGTTGCGTTCAGCTCGGAGGGATGATGCCCGTAGTCCTCGATCACCAGCACCTCGCCGTTGGGCAGGTCGAACTGCCCGACTTCGGCGAAACGGCGTCCGATGCCCTGGAAGGAAGACAGGCTGTCGACGATCGAAGGCAAGTCCAGCCCCAGTTCCCAGGCGATGGCCATCGAACCGAGGGCGTTGCGGACGTTGTGGACGCCGGGGAGGCTCAGGCTGACCGGCAGAGGGTCCTGCCGATCCGGCAGGTGCGCCTCGAAATACATCATGCGTCCGTCCTGGCGCACCCCGGTGGCGCGGACATCCGCCTGCGACGAGAGGCCGTAGGTCACCACCGCGCGGGACACCGAGGGGACCATTTCGGCAACCTCCTCGTCATCGATGCACAGCACTGCCGCGCCATAGAACGGCAGGTGATGAAGGAATTCGAGAAACGCCCGGCGGAGGTTGTCGAAGCTGTTCTCGTACGCTTCCAGATGATCGCGGTCGATGTTGGTGATCAGCGCAACCACGGGCTGCAGCAGCAGGAACGAGCCATCGCTCTCGTCCGCCTCGGCGACCAGGTACTCGCCCTCGCCCAGGCGGGCATGGCTGCCCCAGGCGTTCAGCAGCCCGCCGATCACGAAGGTCGGGTCCAGGCCGGCCTCGGCCAACAGGCTGGCGGTCAGGCTGGTCGTGGTGGTTTTGCCATGGGTCCCCGCCACCGCGATGCCGCGCCGGAACCGCATCAGTTCGGCCAGCATTTCCGCCCGCGGCACGACGGGGATGCGCCGCGCCCGCGCGGCCTCCACTTCGGGATTGCGGGGGCTGACGGCGCTGGACACGACGAGCACATCGGCGTCCTCGACGTGTTCGGCGGCGTGCCCGCGAGAAATCCGGGCGCCCAATTCCCGCAGGCGCCGCGTGGTGCTGCTTTCGGCCAGGTCGGAGCCGCTGACCTCGAAACCCTGGTTCACGAGGACCTCGGCGATGCCGCTCATGCCGGCGCCGCCAATGCCGACGAAGTGGACGCGCCGGACGCGCCGCATCGGCTGGAGGTGGGTGCCGCGTGCCTTCATGCCGTGTACTCCTCGCACAGGCTCGCCACCCGCATTGCGGAGTCCGGTACCGCGGCGGCGCGCGCGCGTTTTGCCATCTCCAGCCGACGCGACGGATCGCTAAACAAATCGGCCAATGTCATCGCAAGATCCTGGGGGCTCAAGCCGGCCTCGTTCCTCAACACTGCGCCACCGGCCTCGACCAGGAATTCCGCGTTCCGGGTCTGGTGATCGTCCACGGCGTGAGGAAAGGGCACGAAGACCGCTGCCAGGCCAGCCGCCGCGACCTCCGAAACCGTCAGCGCGCCGGCGCGGCAGATGATCAGGTCGGCCCAGGCGTAGGCCCCCGCCATGTCTTCAATAAAATCCAACACTTCAATAGAGCGACCTGTAGGAGCGGCTTCAGCCGCGATTTCCTTTGCCTCCAACATGTCAAT